>PLUZ01000024.1 GCA_003162995.1 Methylocapsa sp.
CCACATGACGATCTATTTGACGCGAAACAAGGGTCCAGTCTGGGAGCGTCCCTGGCCTAGCTTAAAGCTCGTCGTTCCCGCCGAGATGACTCAGCTCATTGGTACACTGGTTGTTGTCTATGGCTTGTTCATGGCCCCGACGCGATGGCCGCTCGCGCTAATGGTCTGGGCTTACACGCTGGTATCTTTCATGGTGGCGAGCGCGATTAAGATCGGGACCTATCATCTGCTGGAGCACCGCCCGGTTTGGCAATCGAGGCATCTGGCGCGTGTCGAACGGGCATCCACATTNNCCATCGGAGGCGCGGCCCTTGGAACGTTCGCCTTGGCCTTCCTCTGGTTGGCGAATATGATAGAGGTGCCCGGGCGGTTCGTAACGGCGCCGGTCAGCCGTGGCTCTATCCTGCAAACGGTAGAGGCCAAGGGCACGATCAATCCGGAGCGGAGTTTCTTTATCAGTCCTACCGTGTCCGGGATAATCCAGAACGTTTTCTGCGACGTTGATATGCAGGTGAAGAAGGAGCAGGTTTGCGCCAAAATAGATCCCCGTGTCTATCAAGACGCTGTCAACCGAAGCAAAGCAGATCTCGCGGTCGCTCAGGCGCAGCTCGCCAAGGACGAAATCGGTTTCGCCGATGCAAATGCTGTCTTTGAACACGATGTTAGAGCCAGGAGACGCCATCGCGTCTCGCTGCACGGCNNACATGACCTTGGCAACGGCGCGACTCGATTTCGACAAGGTGACGATCCAGCAGAGAGAGGCCTCGCTCCGCGCCGCCGAAGACAATCTTGATACGACCAGCATCGTTTCACCGGCCGACGGCACGGTGATTTCACGAAATGTCACAATCGGCCAGATGGTCGCGCCAAGCACCGAAGCGCCTCCTCTCTTTAGGATCGCCGGCGATCTCGATCGCTTGAAGATTGACGCTGATGTCGACCAGAGCGAGATCGGGGAAATTAAGCTAGGCGACAAGGCAACCTTCAGCGTCGATGCCCTTCCCGATCGCTCGTTCGAGGCGGTCGTATCCCAGCCTCCATTGGCGCCGCGGATGATTCGTGACGTCTCGACCTACAAGGTCATTCTGGCCTTCGACAATTCCAAACTCTTGCTGAAGCCGGGCATGACCGTAACAGCACGGATCGTCACCGCAAAGCGGTCCGATGTTCTAAGGATTCCGGATCAAGCACTTCAATTTTCGCCGAGCGGCGTTGCCACAGCGCCGGGGTTACCCGTCGGACAGGGCCGGGTCTGGGTCCTCCGTGACGGCAAGCCCAGAGCCATTCCTCTGAAGCTGGGTCTCGACGACCATCATTTCTCCGAAGTGATCGAGGGTGATCTCAAAGCCGGAGACAGCGTGATCGTCGGCGAAGGAAAGTCACGGAGCATAATGAAGGGTCTGGAGCAGCAACTCTAGTCGCTAGACATTCCACACTTCGCGGGCTTTCGTTAATAGTGAGCGCAATGCCCGCTCCGGGTCAACACCCGTTATCGAGAGCTGTGAGCAGAATCTCCGCAAAGGAGCCGAAAGCGGTCATTTATCGCGTGGGTGCCGAGCGTCAGATTTCATCCACTAGGGCGGATTTGGAGGGATGGCCTNNGCGCGTTGGCCGTTGCAACACCAGCTGAAACACCATCTGAAACGTCGGTCCGAAGCCAATCGAGCGGCAATCTCTCTGTGCACCTTGTCGGTTTGCACGTTGCCAAAGCGCGAGAGTACACGCGCGCGTAGGCCGATGAAACCTCGGTTGAAACCAGCGTAGATAAAACCGCTTTTCCGCGGGCGCACATGGCTACCTTCTGGTGTTGCGGTGTTGCGCAACGTTGCATTTCCAGTCCCGCGGGCGTTGGTCCTGCGCACCATCGCGTACCAACGTTGCCCAATTCGATCTTGCGAATTGTCCTAAATGCCTGACTGCCCGGTGAGGCATAGCGATGATCATCCGAATATCCGAGGCTGCCGTGAAGCCGCGCCGCCGCAATTAGGATCTTGTCCTGTCGAAGACTCTTCCGCCGGCCGCTATCGCATGTTCCAGACCAAGGCTTCTCACTGCTGCGCCTTCAAGCCACCATACGAGCCCGCCGGTCTTTCCATCGCCCGGCACATCGAACAGATTGCCGGGCATCCAGCCGAACTCGCTAGCGAGGTTTCCCCATCGGTCGAGAAATCGGCCTCCATCATCGATGGTTTGGCGCCAGCGCGCCTCGTCAACCCTGAATGGCCGCTGGACTTGCAGCCTCGCCCAAGCGTCGAGATAGGATTCCGGCACGTTGCCCATTGCCAAGCCCTTGCGTTCCTCAATCTCGGCTTCATGGGGCGCGACAACCGCGGCAACGGGCTCAACTACGCCTTCAGACACATTATTTGCCAACTTATCGTTTTTGAGGCGTAACGGGCGTAACCGATGTAGCTTCAATGACTTAGAACACGTAGCGGGCACCCCTGCTACGCCAGTTACGCCAGTAACGCCGCTTTTCGGGATAGACGCCCCTTTCGTTGTTGGAAGCAGGCGCGCGGCCAGCTCAGCTTTCATCGCCGCCCCCCGCAAATATGCTGGTGGTCAGCACATAGACCCGCTTGCTTGTTCCGCCGATCTTCCGCACCGGCTGGAAACCGTCGCTCGCCCGAAGGAGCATCCCACGTTCGGCAAGGGTGCGCGCAACCATCGTGGCGTCGAGGCCGTTGCAAATCTCAGATTTCCACGTCTCAGGCGGGACCATCCACTCCCGGATAGAGCCCCTGCCTTTGCGCCAGCCCGCCCGGTTATTGACTGGCCGCGCATCGTGATCATCCAAAGGCTCGAAGCGGGCATCACCATGCTGCTCTATGAAATGCCGCACGGCCTCTATGGCTTGACTCACTTCAGCCGGATCGGTCCCGCCACGCAGGTCGATCCATTGCGCGAAAGCCCATGCCACCGCCTCCCGCGCCTCGCCTTGCCGCCACGGCACCAGGTCCATCGCAATCGCCAGCTCACCAGCCGCGGCAATAAGCCCAAACCGTTGCGCCGCCCGATCGATTTGACCATCAGCCCCAGCCTGAACATGTGTCTACCCGAAATCTGCTACCATCCAACGCACGTCATCGCCGTTCACCTCGTCGGCAATCAGCCGCCGCACGAATTCCGGCCCGGCCGTTCCGTAAGCGGTGGCGGCCGCGTTCTTGAATGCCTTGGCAAGCGCGCCTGCAAACGCGGCAAGCGCACCATGATCGAACGCGCCGAAGCCAAGGCCGCGATCGGCAGGAATATCGAGCATCCGCACAAGTTGCCCGGCGCGCGCCTTGCGGCCTCTATCCTCGGCAAGCTTCGTTTCAATCGGGATCTCTCCGCTTGATAGGATCAAAACAAGCCAACTCTTTGGTTCACGCAAAGCACCGTCACGCGCCGCCCGCGCTTTACCTGAACCGTTGCAAAGCGAATAAATCCCAGCCGCCGCATCGCGCGCATCGACAACTCCCAACTCATCAAGAATAAGCGCCGTGTCTGAAGCCGAAGCCGCCGCGCCTTCCAAGCCGTTGGCCGTTGCGCGCCATGTTCTCACATAGCCCGGCGTCATCACACCCCGGCCCCAAACAGAAGCCGCTGCTTGAATGACCGTCGTCTTGCCCTTGGAGGAACCGCCGAAGATGTTAACTCCACCGCCTTCCTGCCCGGCAAGATCAAGAAGCGGTCCGGCAAGAGCGGCGGAAATCGCCAACACGGGCAAGGCATGGCCGCTCGCCCGCTCGCCTACGCCATGTTGCCAGTCTTTCAGTGTGCCGCGCGCTTCATAAGGGCCCGCCGCGGAAGCGTCCAAGATGACCCGCTCAGAACCCTTCGGCCCTATGGTTTGCTCCGGCAGCACAAAGACGCGATTGCCGCCAATGTTGTGCCAGCCGGTTCGCTGAACGATGGTCACCCGAGATTTAACGTTCACGCCCCCAAGATACGTCACGAACGCCCGTTGCTGACCTCGGTTGATTCTTAGACCCTCATTGGCAAGCATCGCGCACAGCGCGGCGGGATCGCCCTGCAGTGCCGCGTCCGTCACGTGGCGAGTGTGCGCGCGCTGGTCATCATCACGCCAACGCAGCCACTTGCCCCAACAATGACCATGCGGATCGCGACATGCGCCTATTATCTCGAAAGGCGAGGAAATCCATAAAGTCTCGCTTGTGGCATTTTCACCCCGGCCTTTCGTAACTTCAGTCGTGAGCCCGCTATGATCCATTGTGAACGAGCCCCAACAGACGAATTGCGGCTTTGCTTCATTTTGCTTGGCGAGCCCGTAAGCCTCTTTGCGCAACTTGGCATGGTCCGACCAATCGACAATCGCGTCCGCCGCATCCCAGCCCACCACAGCGTCACGCGGTCCGCCTTTCGGATCGATCGAAGCCAAAGCCTTGGCATCGATGATTGAAACGTCGCACNNCATAGTTGGAGCCCGGCTCGTCAGCGTCTGGCCATAGCAACACTTTGCGCCTGGCAAGAGGCTTCCATTCTGCTTTATTTGCGCCTGAGGCGCCATTGGCAGACGCGACGCAAACGCTATTTGTGAAAACCTTTGCCGCGGCATCCGAAGCCTTTTCGCCTTCGCACACGATAACGGTAGCATTTGGCCGAGACGCCAGCTTGTCGAGATTGTAGAGCGGTCTTGGTTCGGGAACCCCCTTCCACAGCCAAGAAAGACGACCGTTGACACGCCACAATGAAAGCGGCCTGATTTCTTTTCCAGAAACCGTCTCAAATCGGCAAACATGGAAAAATGTTTCGCCGCTCGCATCGCGATATGTCCACACACGAGATGGTTGCCCCAATTTCGGATGCGCAGGAATAGATGGCGAATCGTGTGGAATGGGCAAAACAACATCGCCCTCATGGTCCACGCGAACTTCCACCAGCGATGAAGCGATTTCCTCCGCATTCAAAGGCGCAAATTTATCGTCAGACGGGCGCTCACTCATCGCGATCCCTCACGAATTTCAATGCCGAGCATCCGCCCGAGCCGCCGCATGGCTTCGATTTGCGAGACGCCTTCGACATAGGCCACAAGCGATATTGGATCGCCGCCCTTATCACCGCTAGAAAAATCACCCCATGCCCCTGTTCGCATGTTGATCTTGAACGAGCCTGGGCGCCGATCCGCACGGGTGGGATTGCGCACCGCATATTCACGGCCTTCGACCTTCCCGCCCGGCAAGAGCCGGGCAAGGATTGCGGCCAATGCCGGGATTGCAGCGGCGTTGATTTTCTGAAAATCGATCTCAACAGGGCGCGTCATTCTGTCCCCCGTCGAGTGCAAAGCGGGCGGGCGGGAAATCGATCGGCCGGTAATGGAAGGAATCGAAGCACTTTCTGTTCTGCTTCCCGCGTTGGCGCGTGGGACCAGATTTCGTTTTTCGAGGAAGGGCATTATTTGGTCCCCCTCTGCAAGAGAGCAAAGAGGTCTTCACGCAAGATCAATCGTCGGCCGCCGACTTTCGTCGTGCGAAGCTCTCCGGTGCTCATCAGTTTATAGATTGTGCTTCGGGAAATTCCGACCGCAGCGCTCGCGTCATTTACACGAAGGGCAAGTTTTTCATCGGGACGGATACTTGGAAGGTTTCTAGACATTTTGCTATCCTTGTTTCAGATAGCCCTGCATTATTCGCAGAAATTCCCCACTGTCTAAATGTGCATTTGCGCGGAATTACGCGGTAGGTGCGGCGGGATTTTTTCGCGGCCCTATTTGACCGGGCTTTCCTCTGCCGAATAGAGCAATTTTGGTCTTACGAATTTCTTCTCGCGAGAAATTTCCGCCGGAGT
>PLUZ01000179.1 GCA_003162995.1 Methylocapsa sp.
CAGCGCGATCGGCATTTCTGGCGCCTCGCCAATGTGCTCTTACGGCGCAGGCAAGGCCGTGATAACATTAAAACAAGGCGTGCTATCATCGCACGCGATGGATTTGTGGAGTTAGTGGCGTCTTACACCCCCGGCCGCCGCTTGGCCGACATCGCTGGGGGGACGGAGTGGCCGCGCTCCGGGCTAGTAACGCCGCGTCGAGCATGACTGGAGACATGATCTTCATCGATGCCGGACCCCACAACATGGGCTGAGAGGGCCGCACCATGCGCATTGCGATTTCGGCCGCCGACGCGGCGGCGCTCATCCCGGATGGGGCCAGCGTGATGATCGGCGGCTTCATGGGCGTCGGTTCGCCGGACCGTATCATCGATGCGCTCGTCGCGCGCAGGGTTCGTGGATTGACGGTGATCGGCAACGACACCGCCTTCCCAGGGGTTGGCATCGGCAAGCTGATCGACGCCGGCTGTGTCGCCCAGGCGAAATTATCGCACATCGGCACCAATCCGGTGACTCAAAATAAGATGATCGCCGGCGAGATCGAGATCGATCTGATTCCGCAAGGCACGCTGGCCGAACGCATCCGCGCCGGCGGCAACGGCCTTGGCGGCATCCTCACGCCAACCGGCGTCGGCACGGTGGTGGAAAAGGGCAAAAGGATCATCGAGGTCGAGGGGCGCGCCTTCCTCCTGGAACTTCCGCTTCGCGCTGATTTCGCCCTGATCCGCTCCCGCGAGTCCGATTACAATTGCAATCTGACCTATCGCTTGACCGCCATGAACTTCAACCCGCTCATGGCTTTCGCCGCCGATTGTGTGATCGCCGAGCCGGACGAGATCGTGCCGGTCGGCGTCATTCCGCCGGACGCGGTGCGCACGCCTGGAATTCTCGTGCATCACCTCGTTGAAAGGCCACGTTGATGGATGCCAAGGAGCTGATCGCACGCCGTGTCGCCCTCGAACTTCACGACCGCACGCTGGTCAATCTCGGAATCGGGCTGCCGACCTTGGTTTCGCGCTACGTGCCGCACGGGATCACCGTCGCTTTCCAGAGCGAAAACGGCATCATCGGATTCGGCGCGCCGCCGCCCAATGGCATGGAGGACCCGCATCTGACCGACGCCGGCGGCGGCTTTATTTCAGCGCTTCCCGGCGCGGCGAGTTTCGATAGCAGCACGAGCTTCGCGCTCATTCGCGGCGGCCACCTCGACATGACGGTTCTCGGCGGACTGCAAGTCGATGCCGCCGGACACCTCGCCAACTGGATGGTGCCCGGCAAGCTGGTACCAGGCATGGGTGGCGCCATGGACCTCGTGGTTGGGGCCAAGCGCGTCATCGTCGCCATGCAGCACGCCGCCAAGGGCCAGCCGAAGATCGTAGCGACCCTCACCTTGCCACCCACTGCGATAAGGCCTGTCAGCCTTATCGTCACCGAAATGGCGGTGATCGAACCAACCCCCGAGGGGTTGCTTCTGCGGGAGCGGGCGCCGGGGGTGAGCGTGGCGGACATCATCGCCCAAACCGGGGCCGATCTCCTGATCATTGGCGAGGTGCCGGAAATGCCGGTCGCGATCCCCAATGAAGATGCGGCCTGAGGCGCGGGGAATCCCGCGGCCGAAGCTTTTCGCATATCGCAAAAGCGTCATTAAGAACTGCGAAAAGGAAGCCGCCGAATGAGCCGTCACGTCTTCAGCCTCAATGCCGGGTCGTCCTCGATCAAATTCGCGCTCTTCGAACTCGACGGGCACGCTCCCCTCATGCTCGCCGTCGGACAGGTGGAGATGCTCGGGGAATGGCGGCACATCACGGTGCATGACGCCAACAGCGCGCCGATCCTTGAGGATAAGTGGTCGGATGCGGCAGGCGCTGCGTTCCACACCGAGGCCCTGCGGCGTGTGCTGGCATGGCGGCTTGATGCCTTTCCGGACGCCAATGTGGTGGCTGCCGGCCACCGCGTCGTGCATGGCGGTATCCACTATGATTCGCCGGTCCTCGTGACCGACGAGGTGCTGCGCGACCTCGAAGCTTTGGTCCCACTCGCGCCTCTCCATCAGCCGCACAACATTGCGGGCATCCTAGCGGCGCGCGAGGCTTGGCCGCATGTCCGGCAAGTCGCGTGTTTCGACACCGCCTTCCATCGCGCGCATCCTTTCGTCAATGACGTGTTTGCCCTGCCGCGAAGCTATTATGAAGAAGGTGTGCGGCGCTACGGCTTTCATGGCCTGTCCTACCAATATGTCACCGAAAAGCTACGGCAGGTCGCGCCGCTGCATGCGGCCGGGCGGGTGATCGTCGCGCATCTTGGGAACGGGGCCTCGATGTGCGCCATCCGGGACGGGCAGTCCGTCGCAAGCTCGATGGGTTTCACGGCGCTGGATGGCTTGCCGATGGGGACACGCTGCGGTCAGCTGGATCCGGGCGTCGTGCTCTATCTGATGCAGGAAAAGAAGATGAGCGCGGCGGCGATTACCGACCTGCTCTACCGCGAGTCCGGGCTGAAAGGCCTGTCGGGCATCTCGCACGACATGCGGGAGCTGGAGGCGTCCGATCGGCTGGAGGCACAGCAGGCGATCGAATATTTTGTCTTCCGTATCCGCCGCGAACTGGGCGGCCTGGCGGCGGTGCTTCAGGGGCTCGACGCCATGGTTTTCTGCGGCGGCATCGGCGAACACGCGTGGCATGTGCGCGAGCGGGTGCTGGAGGGCATGGAGTGGATCGGCATCGAACTTGACCGCACCGCCAACCGGGCGAGCGCGCAGGTGATCTCAACAGAGCGCTCGCGCGTGCGCGTGTTCGTGATCCCGACGGATGAGGAAGCCATGATCGCGCGGCAGACGATCGCCGTGCTGGACCGCGCGGATGCCGCTGCCGCGTGAGTGGCGCTGGATCAGGCATGATTTGGCGGAAGTCCACGCGGCGTTGACTCCTTCTCGCGGATGCATCGGCCAGCCCGGCGCAAGTTCACTTTGAAACCATGCATTGTCCTGCCGCATTCATCGCGGCATGCTCCAGTTCGGTTTGGGGCCGCATTATGGCATGGCGCCTGGTCATGACGGTTGGCCGCGCCATACAAGCTGTTGTTGAAAACATTCCGCGGAACCATACGCTGCTTGCACAGGTTTCAATCGCTAGTGTAGTTTGCGTCGTGTTGGCTGTGAAAGCTTAGGCAATGAACAGCTTGAAATTGTGCCGCGTCGAACTTTACCGCCGGGAGCGGAGTTTATGTTCGGTGGCGCTTCATCTGTTGGAAGCATTCCGTTTCACTTCGATGTTTCGAGCGGAATTCCAAACGGCTCTGAGTTCCAAAGTGGCAAGTTTCTAGGAGGCCTCGATGTCCTGGACCAATGAACGAATCGAGTTGTTGCAAAAGCTTTGGCTCGAAGGTAGCAGCGCCAGCCGAATCGCTGGAGAGCTCGGCGCGGGGATTACCCGCAACGCGGTGATCGGCAAAGTCTACAGGCTCGGGCTCTCGGGCCGGGTGAAAACGCCCGTTGGACATGTGCCCGCTTCGTCACACCATAAGGCACCCCGGCGTGAGGCACACCCGCGCCCAAGCGCCCAGGCTTCCATCGGCAATACCGCTCTCGCTTTACAGCCCATGGTGATGGAAGCTCCGCGGCCCCGGGTGGAGGCGGACGTTGTCGTGCCGATTTGCGAACCCGTGACCATCATGGAATTGAGGGAGTCGATGTGCCGCTGGCCAATCGGCGATCCGACGCAGTCCGAATTTCGTTTCTGCGGCGCGAAGAAATTGCCGGGCCAAGGACCCTATTGCTCCTGCCACGCCGGCATCGCCTATCACGGCCCGAATGAGCGCCGCCAGCGGCCGGCGAACCGCCAGTCTCGCGGTTAAATAGTAAGAGCGCTGCGACGAGAGCCGCAACGGGGTCACGCGCGAAAACATGGGCGACATCGTCAATCTTCGCCGCGCTCGCAAAGAGAAAGCGCGCGCCTCGGCATCCAAGGACGCCGCCGCCAACCGGGCGAAATCCGGCCGCACCCGCACCGAGCGCGACGCCTCAGATCAAGCTCGTGCGCTGGAAGAAAAGCGCCTTGAGGCGCATCGGCGCGAGGCGACCACGCCCGATGATTCTGCCGGATAAAGCGACGCGCACGGCCTGCGTTGCGCCCTTCCCTCTTCCAGAGGAAGCCCGAAGGGCTGTCTCGAAGGATGAGGGAAGCCTGACAAAAGTAATAGCCGTCCTAGCCAAGCCACCCCATTCATCGCATGGGGAAAAAGGGCCCGCCTCCCTGCGACCCTACGACGCCAGCTCCCTGATTTAGCAGGCATGGATTTGGCATGGCGGTGGGTGCTGCCGCGGAAAGGGAGGCGAGGTTCTGATGTGGGATACAAAAATCAGAGAACTTATCGACAGGCTTTTTATTGAAGCAAATGGCAATAAATCAGCGTTCGAGGAGGCGCTTCGCGAAGCAGACATCGAGTTTGTTTCATCGGAAAGTGATATTGTAGCGGTGCCCTCAAAATATGAAGAGGAAAATACCGTTTATAATTACTTCGAGGATGGTGGCGGGGTTTGGTGCTACGTTCCGCCGGTCAAGAACACGCTTCAATGACCGCGCTCATCGCCCCCGCCGTCCTGCTCGGCCTCTGGGCTTTGACCGCCACACATCCTGTTGCGGGCATTGCGCTCGCCCTCAGAATCATGTGTTGGCCGTACCTGAGATGGGCACTCAAATTTTGGTTCGAAGGGGCGTTCCCGCTGCCCTCTCCTCCGGCCTTAACGATCGATCTCTGTCGCCAATCGAAGAAATCGGCCGCCCCGGCCGCATCACCCCATTCATCGCACGGCCGACCCCAGCGTATCTGAACTTTGAAGTCAAGGATCTTCGACCGCTGGAGGCGGCGCGCCATCGAAATCGGACCTGTCCGATTTCGACATCATAAATGCCGATCCCGGCAACAGCCGGAATCGGTGCGCGTCCTTGAGTTCAAAGTTCAGATACGCTTTTTGGCCGCTGAGCGATGAATGGGTTTTTCCGCGCCATGCGCGCGTGAGCAATGAGGCCCCCCGCTGCGTCGCGTCATACCCGGCCTTGAGCCGGGCATCCAGCATCGGCTCTGGATGGGACAAGAGCTGGCTCTACGGCCCCAGCTCTTTGATCTGCCCATCGAACCTGGCGAGGTCTTTCTTCCAAACGGCATTGTCAGGAGTGAGCTTTGTCAAGCGGGCCATTATTTCCTGGCCTTGCCGCAAGAAGCCGCGCGCCTTTGGCTTGTCGCCGGATTGGCGGTGCACCTTAGCAAGCTTTGCATAGCTCACCGTGAGATCGCGCTGCCAGCCCGCATTGCCGGGATCTGATGTCGCGAGGCGTTCTCTAATGGCGAGGCTGTCGGAATAGGACTTCAGCGCACCAGCGAGGTTGCCTTGCGCCACTTGCACATTGCCAACCTTCTCATATGACACCGAGAGATCGCGCTGCCAGCCCGCGTTGCCGCGGTCTGATGCCGCGAGGTGTTCAATGATGGCGAGGCTGTCGGAATAGGACTTCAGCGCGCCAGCGAGGTCGCCTTGCGCCACTTGCACATCGCCCACTTTGCTGAGTGTTACGGAGGTGAAGCGTTGTAAATCCGCATTTGACGGATCGCGGTCTCGGATAGGAACCATCCTGTCGAGGCTGGCGCGATACTGTTCGAGTGCGGCAGAAAGATTGCCTTGCGCAAGAAGGATGTCGCCGAGCCTCTCGTTCGAAACAGACAGCGCTGCCGCTCCGCGTTCCCCGTGTCCGTGCCCGCAAGACGCTCGGCAATCGCAAGACCCGCGCGATAGGATTTCAGGGCCTCGGGAAGATTGCCCCGCGAAACCAAGACGTCGCCAATCTTGTTGTTCGAAACGGACAGATCCCGCTGCCAGTCCGCGTTCCCCGCTTCCGAGCCCGCAAGACGTTCCATCGCTGAACGCGCCTCGCCATAAGCCGCGAGCGCGACGTTCAGATGGCCACGTGCCACAGCGATATCGGCGAGGCTGGTTCGCGCCCAGAAAATCCGATTTTCATCGGCGCCCTTGCCCGCAAGTTGCAGGAGCGCGAGATAGGATTTCTCGGCGGCGTCGAGATTTCCAGCCTGAAGTTGGAACCAGCCGTCCCAGTAAAGCCCCTCGGCGTTTTCCGGATCAAGCGCCACGGATTTGGCATAGGCCTCGCGCGCAGATTTCGGATCGTGCAGCGCTGCAATTGCACCGAGGTTGCGATAGGCAATCGCCGCTTCCTTGCGATCCCTTTCGGCCTGCGAGGTCTTATCCTCGGCGACCGCGTTCAAAAGCTGCGTTGCCTCGGCAATCTTGTTTTCCTTCAAAAGGTCGAGGGCTTCTTGCAAACGGAGATGGCCCTCCGCCGCGCCTTGCGCAATCGATTGGACCGCCGCGCCCACCGCCTGCTGCGCACCCGGCCCTGCCACAACCGGACTTTTATCCAGCAGCATTTTGGTCAAAGCGGCGATCTGCGCGTCCTTCTGGCCTAGTTGGTCAGCGAGCGGCTTTTGAATCTGCTCGATTTGCTCTTTACTAGGCCCGAAGGTCACTGGCCCATTGATGTGCGTATCGCCAGCTGAGGCAATCCCTTGCCCCACGGTGATGGTCGTACCGCCCTTCTTGTCAGGCGCGTCCTTGTGATCTACGATAAAAGTGACGACCGTCCAGACCCCGCCGGCGACCACGACCGCGCCGCCGCCGATCCATGAGAGGATCGCGCGCTTATCGGGATCTTTTAAAATTCCCCCCAGCCAGGAAGCCATTTTTAAAAAACCGATTGGCTAAAACATAAACCTATTACAAATTTCCGCTTGCGCCAAATCCCGGATTCACACCTCACCGCATCTCGCAAAAGGGCGTTTGCGCAGACCGTCAATCGGACAAAAACGTTTCACGTGAAACACTTTTGTCC
>PLUZ01000202.1 GCA_003162995.1 Methylocapsa sp.
GACAAAATCTGGTACGATTTCGCCAAGGTTTGCCTGACGAAATGAACCTTCATTTGCCTTGAGAAGATGAGCCCGCGCAAAGACCACAGCACCCGTGCTGTCCGGTCACTGCTAAGGAGCGCAACGTTCTGGCCCCGCGTGACACCAGACTACCCGCGGCCATCTTGCCAAGGGAGAACTGCTTACGACAATGAGAGGTGGGACAACCGGCGGCGCGAGAAATTCCCTTGCGCAAACATCGCGCCTGAGAGCCGCGGCCGGCCGTCTCATTCCCCTTGTCTCCGCCGTCACATAGTCTCCGGAGCGCTTGGCGGCGGCGGTGGTGGTTTGCGAGCAGCTGGTTTGCGCACCACCTTCTTGACCACCTTCTTGGCGCCAGCTTTCTTTGCCGGAGCCTTCCTGGTGCTCTTTTTTGCCACTGCTTTCTTGGCGTATGATTTCTTGGCGGCCGCTTTCTTAGCCGGCTTCTTCTTGGTCGCGGCCTTACGCACTGCTTTCTTGGGGGCGCTCTTTTTTACGGAGGCCTTCTTCGCGACACTCTTCTTTGCCGCGGTTTTCTTTACTGCCTTTTTGGTGGTTGCCTTCACCATGTTCGAAATTCCCTCTGCTGTTTTAGCCGACTGATTCGAAATGCCGACTAGAGGCTTGCACAGCGTAGCGTTGTTAATCCGCTGTGCAAGAGGCGTTGCTGCGCAAGTGACGCAAACGAGCGCGAAGTACGTGCCAGCAACACGTCCAAGAATGCTTCCGGATGTGTTCGGTTCAGATCAACGAGCCATTGTTTGATTAGGCGTGGTTAACGCTTGCAAGTGACCCGCCGTAATCCAAACTTCGATATGAACAAGATGCGATACAGCGAGGTTGCTGAGGAGTGTCCGACTCTTTTGAACTACATTCGCAGATTCAAAAACCTATTATATTTAAAGGCTCTATTCTATTTTTTGAGTTCTCGGCGCAATCGCACATCGAGTCTTGTTGCAAAGGTTCAAGCCGGTTTTGATGGTGCTTTCATCATGCGCGATTTCGATCGACGAAAACAATTTCATCGAGTCGATTTGACGCGCGCCGCGCGGTCTTCACGCACAGCTAACGGCGCGGATTGAAAGCGTTGATTGGCCGCAAAAAAAAATTTGTTGGATG
The DNA here is from genome assembly GCA_003162995.1 of Methylocapsa sp. Lineage (GTDB taxonomy): Bacteria > Pseudomonadota > Alphaproteobacteria > Rhizobiales > Beijerinckiaceae > Methylocapsa. Next base: position 1,141 of record PLUZ01000202.1, read on the forward strand.
AAAAAAAATCTGGTGAGAAATGGCGTGGTGACCGCTCCAATCGCTACGCACCGCGCGAATCACCCGAATCACTTGGTGATTCGCGGCCGCGTTTTAGAGCCCGAGTTTCGCTTTTAAAAGCTCGTTGACGGTTTGCGGATTGGCTTTGCCGGCAGTCTCTTTCATCACCTGGCCGACAAACCAGCCGAGCATCGAAGGCTTCGCCTGTGCTTGGGCAACCTTGTCCGGATTGGCGGCGATGATGGCATCGACAGCGGCGGCGATCGCGCCCTGATCGGTGACTTGTGTCAGGCCTCGGGCTTCGACTATGCCGCGCGGATCGCCGTCCTTATCCTCGTCAATGATGATCGCCAGCACGTCCTTGGCGATCTTGCCCGAGATCGTACCCTCGCTGATGAGGTCGACGATCACGGCGACCTGGATTGGCTTTATGTGCGTCTGCGGTATCGACAGCCCTTTCGAATTGGCAAAGGCGGCCACGTCGCCATTGATCCAATTGGCGACGAGCTTCGCATCCCGGTTCGCACCACCATGTTTGACCGCGGCTTCAAAATAGTCGGCGGTCTCCTTGTCGGCGACGAGGACACCCGCATCATAGGGCGACAAACCGTAATCCGTGATGAAACGCGCCTTCTTCGCATCGGGGAGCTCGGGCAGATAGCCCGCCAAGGCATCCACATAAGCCTGATCGAATTCGAGAGGCAGGAGATCGGGGTCGGGAAAATAGCGGTAGTCGTGCGCTTCTTCCTTGGAGCGCATGGAGCGGGTTTCTCCGCGCGCTGGGTCGAACAGCCGGGTTTCCTGATCGATGCTGCCGCCATCCTCGATGATCCCGATCTGGCGGCGTGCCTCGGCCTCGATCGCCTGACCGATGAAGCGGATCGAATTGACATTCTTGATTTCACAACGCGTGCCAAGCGGTTCACCGGGGCGGCGCACCGAAACATTGACGTCCGCCCGCAGCGAACCTTGTTCCATATTGCCGTCGCAGGTGCCGAGATAGCGCAGGATCGTGCGCAGCTTCGTCACATAGGCCTTGGCCTCGTCGGCGGAGCGCAAGTCGGGCTTCGACACGATCTCCATGAGGGCGACGCCCGAGCGGTTCAGGTCGACGAAAGAGTCCGTTGCGGACTGATCGTGCAGCGATTTGCCGGCGTCCTGTTCGAGATGCAGCCGCTCTATCCCGACTTCGATCTGCTCCTCCGGCGAGACATCGACCGTGACGGTGCCTTCGCCGACGATGGGGCTCTTATATTGTGAAATCTGGTAGCCCTGCGGCAGATCGGGATAGAAATAATTTTTCCGGTCGAACACCGAGCGCAGGTTGATCGTGGCCTTGAGNNGGCATGGCGGCGTCGACAAGGGAGACATTGGTGTTCGGCTCCTTGCCGAACTCGGTCGAGGCGCCGGAAAAAAGTTTCGAGTTCGAGACAACCTGGGCATGGACTTCCATTCCGATCACGACCTCGAAGTCGCCGGTGGCGCCCTTGATGAGTTTTCCGGGTTTCACGCGGGGGTTCATTGCTTTCCTTTCGCCGCTTCCAATCCGCTCCATGACCGTATCATAACGCCACCCGCCGGAGCATGTCCCGGAAAAGTTGCCCGGCTTTTTCGATAAGGACATGCTGCCACTCTAGGAATCTTGGCATGTCCCGAAAAAGTTGCCCAGCCTTTTCGATAAGGACATCCCCAAATTCTAGGAATTTGAGCGCTTCCTTTCGATCATGAATTTCCATTTGAAGGGCAAGTGCTCTGACGAAGCGAAGGTTCACTGATGCGCTGCCGCTCAAAATGGCGGGAATTCACGGCACGCGCTGCCGCCTTAGAGCGCGTCCGATCAAATGAAATCATTTGATCGATATCGATAAGGACGCAATTCAAAATCAAAGAGTTGGCGCATGTCAAAACCGAAAAAAGCCGAGCTTTTTCGGGACATGCTCTAGGCAAAGATGGAAGTTCGCACGCCGGGTACGTCCTGGAGGATAGCAAGGGGCGCGCCGTCGTGCAGGTTCGCAGCTTGGCTCGCCCGAGACTGATCGCAAGCCCGGTTTTCCAGCAGGCAAAAGAAAACGCCGCCACGGCTGATCGAACCGTAGCGGCGCTTTTGACTGCCTTTTAAGCGTAGCCAAACCTATCGATCTGGCGCCGCCGTGGCAGTGTTACTCAGTATTTGGCGACGACCGGGGTGGAGGGCCAGGCAAACTTATAGGTCAGACCAATACGGCCGGTCTGCATGGTCTCTCTATCGGTGTGGTTGGGAATGGCGATTGAGACGGGAAAACCGGTGGCGGCTAAGATGGGCGCACCGAAACCCGCGTCGGCGAAGCCGCGCGTGCCAAAATCGTAATAGCGGTATTCGAGCCGAGCCGTCCAATTGCCGTAGAAGTTATATTCGAGGCCGCCGCCGACATCGAAGCCGTAGCGGTTGGCGTCGAAGAAGCGGTTGACGGGAAAGCCAAGGAGAGCGACCGAGTCAGAGCCCTGGAAATTTATAGTGTTGCGGATATCACCATAGGCAAAGCCGCCAATTGCGTAGACGAGCAAGTGGTCGAAGGCGTAGCCGATGCGCGCGTCGGCCGATCCGAATTCGCGGACCGAGGTCGCCACATAATTCAGCGGGAACGCCGAGCTGTTTCCGATGAGGCCAGCGAAATTATATTCGCCCTGCACGCCAATGACGAGAGGCCCCATCAGCTGATAATTGAAGCCGACGTGAGCGCCGCCAAAAGCCCCCGTGCTATTGTAGCTGTCGGAGAAGTCATAAAGGTCGTAGAGATTGACCCGGGTGCGGTCCGAGCCGCCGCCGACGTGTAAGCCAAGTTCAAAGCCAGTCCATGTAAAGACCGGCGCTGGCGGCGGCACTGGCGTAAGGTCCGCCGCGATTGCCGGTGATCCGGCCAAGAGGACGCCAGCCGCCGCGCCGGCCAGATACCGAATGAACTCCCGCTTCATGGAACCGCTCCCTCTATCGTTTCACTTTTAGCCGTTGTTATCGTGTTTGACTCTTACCACCGGGCCAAAACTGGACAAGTCCGCGGGAGCCACAATGACGCGTTAATCACGCAATGCGGTTGCAATTTCGAGCCGTGTTGTATTTTTGTTGCACATTTTCCGCAGCGGATTGCCGCGCCCTGCAACTGGGTTTCGGTCTAGCGGGAAAAGATTTTAAAAAATCACAAAGCCAAAGCTTAATACTATTGCAGGAATGCGCTCTCCCCAAATCGCCGCGCCGCACTTCGCGCNNAAACACTTTTGTCCGATTGGAACCTGAAATCGGACAAATCTGATGGATGAAAGATCAGCCTCACTGCAAACTTCGCAAACAGGCTCGAAGACGCGGGAAGTACGCGTCATAAGAAGCATTCATTATAACGTTCCTTATAATAAGAAGTGACGAGGGAGGTGCTTGCGCCTTTGCGCCTCCGGAGCGGCCGTCTTTCCCAAATCTTTTCCGGAGCGCTTCCGCGGTCCGGCATGGCCGCGAGAATTTCGGGCGGGCTACTTGACTTGCGCTTATGGCAATGCCACTCGCTGCGCTCACAAGAAACGCGGCACAAACAATACGGGACGGGATGTCCAAGGCTTTCGTTTTTCCCGGACAGGGTTCTCAAGCCGTCGGCATGGGCAAGGCCTTGGCGGAAACCTTCCCGCAGGCCCGCGCGGTTCTGGCCGAGGTCGACGATGCGCTCGGGCAGAAATTGTCCTTGCTGATGTTCGAGGGCCCGCAGGACGAGCTTACCTTGACGGCGAATGCGCAGCCGGCCTTGCTTGCGGCCAGTCTTGCCGCGATCCGTGTGCTCGAAGCCGAGGCAGGACTTGATCTTGCGAGGGATGCAAGCTTTGTCGCGGGCCATTCGCTCGGCGAATATTCGGCCCTCGCGGCGGCTGGCTCGCTGAGCGTGGGGGAGGCCGCGAAACTGCTTCGCGTGCGAGGGCTGGCTATGCAGCAAGCCGTGCCGGTTGGTGCTGGCGCGATGGCGGCGTTGCTCGGGCTCGATTACGACGCTGCTCTTGCCATCGCTAAGCAAGCGGCCGCGGAAACGGGCGGCGGTGCGATCTGCGAGGTTGCCAATGACAATGGCGGTGGTCAGGTCGTGGTGTCCGGGTCGCGTGACGCGGTGCATCGCGCGATCGAGATCGCCAAGGAGAAAGGCGCGCGCCGTTCGGTTCTTTTGCCAGTTTCGGCGCCCTTTCACTGCGCCCTGATGCTGCCCGCCGCGGAAGCCATGGCGGCGGCCCTTGGCCTGGCCGCCATCAAGCCGCCCTGCGTGCCTTTGATCTCGAATGTGCTGGCGGCGCCCGTCACCGAACCGGATGAGATCCGCAAGCTTCTTGTCGCCCAGGTGACCGGCCGGGTGCGTTGGCGTGAAAGCATGGTCTTCATGGCAGGGAAGGGGATTTCACTCTTCGTCGAATGCGGCGCCGGAAAAGTCTTGTCAGGGCTTGTCAAGCGGATCGCCGATACGGCACGCGGCGTTTCAATCGGCATTCCAGCCGACATCGATCTTTACCGGGCCCTGGGTTAAGCCCTAGCTGCCATTCTCCGGAGTTCCCACGCGCATGTTTAATCTTACCGGCAGGACAGCCCTTGTCACGGGCGCGAGCGGCGGCCTCGGGCGGGCGATCGCGCGGGCCTTGCATGGCCAAGGCGCCGTCGTCGGGTTATCTGGCACCCGCCACGAGGCGCTCGCCGCGCTCGCCGCCGAACTCGAAACCAACGTTCATATTTTTCCTTGCGATCTTGCTCATAAAGCTGCGGCGGAGGCGCTCATTCCCGCTGCTGAAGCCGCGATGGGAAGCGTCGATATCCTCGTCAACAATGCCGGCGTGACCAGGGACAATCTCTTCATGCGTATGAAGGACGAGGAATGGGACACCGTTCTTAGCGTCAATCTGACCGCTGCCTTTCGTCTCTCCCGTGCCTGCCTTAAAGGGATGCTCCGCAAGCGGCATGGGCGGATCATCGGGATCAGCTCGGTCGTCGGTGTGACCGGCAATGCTGGCCAAGGCAACTATGCGGCCGCGAAGGCGGGAATGATCGGTATGTATAAGAGTCTTGCCGCCGAGGTGGCGAGCCGTAACGTGACCGTCAATTGCATCGCGCCAGGCTTTATCGAGAGCCCGATGACGGATGCCTTGAATGAGAAACAGAAAGAGGCGATCCTCGCCACGGTTCCCATGGGACGGCTCGGAACCGGCTGGGAAATCGCCGCGGCGGTCGTCTATCTCGCCAGCCCGCAAGCCGCCTATGTCACCGGCCAGACCCTTCATGTTAATGGTGGAATGGCAATGATTTAAATAAGATAGGGGACTGTTCGCGGCGAGCGCGCGGGCTCTCGCCAACCGGATTGAAGTATGTTACCAACCGGCTCAAGCGAGGGGCTCGGCAGGTTGCAGGCCCCCGCATCGCATTGACGCCAGGCCATGGCGGCGAATTCTGAGCAAAGTTTGAGCAAACTTTAAAGAGGACGAGGATCAAACAACCATGAGCGATGTCGCCGAGCGCGTGAAAAAAATTGTGGTCGAGCACCTCGGCGTCGATGCCGACAAAGTTGTCGACGGCGCCAATTTCATGGAAGACCTTGGCGCCGATTCCCTTGACACGGTCGAGCTCGTCATGGCTTTCGAGGAGGAATTCGGTGTCGAGATTCCTGACGATGCCGCTGAAACGATAGTGACTGTCGGGGACGCCATCAAATTTCTCGAAAAGGCTTCCGCCGCCTAATTTCTATAAAAACCAGGCACGTCCGGACACCAATTTGGCTGAATTGGAATGGAACGTGCCGCCAATGAGCGCCGGTGCAATGCTGGCTGCCAAGCCCAAAAAGAAGAACCGCAAGGTCATTTGAATTGATGCGTAGGGTGGTTGTCACGGGTCTCGGCATGGTCTCGCCGCTCGCTAGCGGGGCCGAGCCGAGCTGGAGCCGTTTGCTCGCGGGCCAAAGCGGCGCCCGTCCGATTGAAGGGTTCGATGTTTCCGATCTTCCCTGCAAGATTGCCATGCCGGTTCCGCGAGGCGGCGGCGGTGATGACGCGAGCTTCAACCCCGATCATTGGATGGAGCCGAAAGAGCAGCGCAAAGTCGACGATTTCATTCTTTACGCGATGGCGGCGGCGACGCAGGCGCTTGCCGATGCGGGCTGGAAGCCTTCCACCTATGAAGAGCAGATCAAAACCGGCGTTCTGATCGGCGCTGGGATCGGCGGCCTCGGCGGCATCGCCGAGACCGCCATCGTCTTGAAGGAAAAGGGCCCGCGCCGCGTTTCGCCTTTCTTTATTCCTGGCCGTCTCATCAATCTAGCCGGAGGCTATGTCTCGATTCAGCATGGTCTCAAGGGTCCAAACCATGCGGTCGTCACCGCATGCTCGTCTGGAACCCATGCGATCGGCGACGCGGCGCGTCTGATCGCCCTGGAAGATGCCGAAGTCATGGTGGCGGGGGGAGCCGAATCGGCGATCAACCGCATAGGCATCGCCGGGTTTGCCGCGTGCCGGGCCCTATCCACCGGTTTCAACGACCGGCCGACGCTCGCCTCGCGGCCCTACGACACGGACCGCGACGGTTTCGTCATGGGCGAGGGCGCCGGCTGTGTCGTTCTTGAATCCTATGAGCATGCCAAGGCGCGCGGCGCCAAGATTTACGCCGAGATCGTAGGCTATGGCATGTCGGGCGACGCCTATCATATTACGGCGCCGGCGGAGAGTGGTGACGGGGCCTACCGGGCGATGGCGGCGGCGATCAAGCGGGCTGGGCTTTCCCCTGGCGATATCGATTACATCAATGCGCATGGCACTTCGACGCCGCTAGGCGACGAAATCGAAATCCGGGCCGTCGAAAGGCTCGTTGGCAACAGCGGACATCAGCTTTCCATGTCGTCGACGAAATCGGCGATCGGCCATCTTCTCGGCGCCGCCGGCGCCGTCGAGGCGATCTTTTCGATTTTGGCAATCAGGGATCAAATTGTTCCGCCGACGCTCAACCTCGATCATCCGTCGGTGGCGACCGAAATCGATCTCGTTCCGCACACGCCACGCCAGCGCGAAGTCGAATTCGCCATGTCGAATTCCTTCGGCTTTGGCGGCACCAACGCTTGCGTGATTTTCAAGCATCCGGATTAACCGGCGGCCAAGGCCGCCTAGATCACGATGATTTTGAATTGACTCAATCCAAAATCATGAAAGTGATCGATTCTTAGAGCATAGAGTGGGATGCGGCGGAAAACCGGTTTCCGCTTTTCCTCATCCCGCTCTATGGAGACCATCCGGCTGACAAGCGAGAAATTCCGGCGTGTGAACCCGATTTCGCCATATTTTCCAGGCGGGATAGATGGCGTCCGCCAATTCGCGGGCCGGTACGTTTCATAGCGGGGCGGGGTCCGGTTCGTGTCAGGAAAATGCGATATAGACAACCCGCAGACGACAACAATGAGAAATGACGGATCGCCTCGGCGCATTTTGGCTGGCGAAAAGGCTCCCGTGGCAACTTCGTGAGCTGATATGATGGGCGACAAGCCGCAAACCCCGAACTTGCCGTCAAAACCGAATGGAAACGGTGTACCGGAGCCGGATCAGGCCCTTCGCGGCGATTCCCGTCTGGATGGCCGGTTCTCCACCCAAAGAGTGACGCCGCAAAGCCCCAACGAGGCGCTGCAGCCAGACACCGCTCCGCCGCCGCCGCCAAAGCCAAGGCGCAGGCGGCCCACGCTTTCGGTATTCAGCGGATTTCTCTCTTTTTTATTGGTCGCGGCGCTCGCCTCCATGTTCGGGCTCGTGTGGAGCCAGCAGCGGATGCGCGCACCGGGTCCGCTCGCCGAAGCCAAGGTCCTCTACATCGCGCCAGGCACCGAGGTCCCCGATATTATCGCCCAACTCGACCACGAAGGGGTCATCGACGGTCCGTTCTTGCTCAATATCGCGCTCTTGCTCGAAGGTAACCGCTCAAAGGTCAAGGCCGGCGAATATCTCTTCAAACAGAATGCCAGTCTGAACGATGTGATCGATACGCTGGTCAGCGGCAAGCAGGTGCTGCACGCAATCACGATACCCGAAGGACTGACAAGCGAGCAGATTGTCGAACGGCTCCGCGAAAGCGACTTTCTCCTTGGCGATATTGTGGAGGTGCCGAAGGAAGGCAGCCTGCTGCCGGAAACCTACAAGGTTGCGCGCGGCGCGGTGCGGGCGGATCTCATCAAAAAAATGCAGGACGATCAAAAGCGTACCGTCGATCAGATTTGGTCGCGCCGGGCGAGCGGCATTTCCTTGCGCTCTCCCTTTGAACTTGTCACCTTGGCCTCGATCGTCGAAAAGGAAACCGGCAAGGCGGACGAAAGACCGCGGGTTGCGAGCGTTTTTCTGAACCGCCTGAAAAAAGGAATGCGGCTGCAATCCGACCCAACGATTGTTTATGGCCTGGCCGGGGGCAAAGGCTCGCTTGGGAGGGGGCTCACGCGTGCCGAGCTCGACAAGCCTACTCCTTATAATACTTATATGATCGACGGTTTGCCGCCCGGGCCGATCGCCAATCCGGGCCGCGCGGCGCTAGAGGCGGTGGCAAATCCATCGCGCACCCAGGATCTTTATTTCGTCGCCGATGGCACGGGCGGCCATGTTTTTTCAGAAACGCTCGATCAGCATAACCGCAATGTGCAGCGGTGGCGCCAGATCGAAAAGGACATAAAAGACAAGCAGGAGCAACCGGCGCCCGACGCGGACAGAGCGGCGCCCGCGAGCGAGCCTTCCGCACCGCTCCCGGCGGCGCCTGCCGCGCCGGCGGCAACCCAGCCCGGGGGCGGCCGGAAAAGCGAGAACGGAATGCCCGCTTCCGTCTACGGATCGCTCCCTGCGTCGCTTGATCCTGCGCGAAGCAGCACACCCGCGCCGCCATCTCTTTCCTATGCGCCGGCGGCCTCGGCGATTGCGGGAGCGATGCGGGCTACGTCTTCCAAGACCACCGGGGCTAAACCCGCCGCGAACATAAGTGCCTTCACCTTCGGGCCGGGGCTCGACGAACTTGGCATTTCAATCGGTGGTGTCCCCTCTCCGGCTGCCGCGATGCTCGATGGTCCGATTGGCCAAGAGGATGCGGCGGACACGCCAAGCGATGGCATTTCCCTCGCATCCGCTGGCGCGGAGCAGAAGACGCGTGCGACGCCTGCTGGCTTCTCGCCGGGGGCCGACGATTCGCCGGATCAATCCGGAGCGCAAGGAGCGTCTCCCGCGCCACCGCCGCAAAACAACGGACAGGCCGTGCATCCGAAGGCGTTCGATGCCTCCCAGGGTACCCCTTTCGATCCGCTTCGCAACAAGACCTATGATTTGAACTACGCCAAAACCGTGCCGGCGATACGTTAATCAAAGCTTGTTTTTAGAATTTTATTCCTGCGGCCGCGCGGATCAGGCCAAAGCATGCCCCGAAAAAGCTGCTCGACTTTCTCGATGGGGAGATGCTCCCACTATTTGAATTTGAGCGCTTCTTTTTCGATCCCGTGATTCGACGTGTAGTGCAAGCGCTCAAGGGCTGCGTCGGGCGGCTTTAACGCAAACCCCAGGCTCATGGCGATCGCCGGGTGGGTCACATGGCCGCGATGCACATTGAGCCCGCTCCGCAAACCAGGATTGCTCGCAATCGCGCCGAGCCCGCCCGCGGCAAGGGCGAG
>PLUZ01000221.1 GCA_003162995.1 Methylocapsa sp.
GCAAAGAGCTGTCGTACAAATAGCGGCCGACGAAAAGGCGAGAACCATTCTTGATGAAGGCCGGCTTAAGCGAACGCTTGCATATTCGGCGTTGTGAGCCGGCCTGGATGTGTGGTCACGAGGTTTTTCAGCGAAGAAATTAAAAGGGTTGGCGATCCCCTTGCCAGCCTCGTATCAGAATCAGATCGAGTGTCGCGTTCCGCCTTGGCTTGCGACACAAAGCCGGCAAACCGATCCGAGCTAGAGCATGTTCAAGCGACGGGGCTCACGCTTTCTAGTTCGCCAGCGGATGGTATTTGATTTTTGGGTTGCGGTCCGTGACCTTGACCAGGGAACCAAGGCGGACTTTTCGGCCCGCCTACGGTTTCAGTCCATCGACCGGCGCCTGCCCCTGAATTGCCCGAAGGTTGAAGCGGTGCCGCTCGCCGATTGCGCATGGCGCCGCCCATGTCTGTGTCGACACGCAGTGTTGTATTTTCGTTGCAGAAACCAGCTTTATGAAAAGCTCATCGCACGGCTACCGAGCGTCAATACCCGCCGCCCGAATAGCGAACGGCATCTGGCAAAGTCCAATAAAGATAGATTGCATAGGCCACATATACCGGAATGACAAGGCGCGTGGCCAACAGAACTTTCCACAGCACGTCCGCTACGCGCTTGTCCTTCGCCGCAATTTCGCGATCTGCAGTATCATCTTGCACCATCATTGCGTTTCCTCTCCTCTCGTTGATTAGCTGCTGGCTCCTGGCCCGCGTCTTGGGGTCTCGTTTAACTCAACCCTTCTAAAATTAAGCACCAGTTCGATTTTGGCAAGACAATTGCTTTCTCGTAAGCCGCGACAAATTCGCCTAGGGCGGCATGCATCTTTGCATTAGCGGTGAGCCAACATTTTCCAATCGCGAGGCGTGACTGTTTTCCCCGGGCTTCGGCCTTTTCCCACGCTCCTTGGCACCAGGCGCTTTAGATCAAGCCAGGCAATTATGCTCAAATGTATGAGCAAGCCAAATGATTGCGTTTGGATACAACTTGCCGGGACCTCGCACTTGATAGGTTTGCCCCGTAAAAGCGAAGGGCTATTTCGATTTGCCTCCGAGGATGCCGCGCAATATGGCTTGGCCGATCTTCGTCCCGGCGGTCCGCGCGGCCGATTGAACGGCGGCGCGAACTGCGATTTCGCCCGCCGACATGCGCTGGCGTCCTCCGCCCGATGGTTTGCCGAAAAGCCGGCCGAGCGCGCCCCCGATGGAGCCGAGCAAGCCGCCGGCCGAAGGTTCGGACGCGCCGGCCTCGCTCTCCTTCTGGCTCCTATCGCGTAATGTCTCGAAGGCGGATTGGCGGTCGATCAAAGTCTCGTACTTGCCGAGAAGGCTGCTATTTTGGATGAGCTGATGGCGCTCCTCGTCGCTGATTGGACCAACCCTTGCCATCGGCGGCGCGATCAGACTCTTTGCCACGATTTCGGGGTTGCCCTTGGCGTCGAGCATCGAGACCAGGGCTTCACCGACCGCGAGCTCGGTGATCGCGGTGGCAGAATTGAAGGCGGGATTGCGGCGGAACGTATCCGCCGCCGCCTTGACCGCCTTCTGGTCACGCGGGGTGAAAGCGCGCAAGGCATGCTGAATGCGATTGCCGAGTTGTCCCAGAACCGTTTCAGGGACGTCGGCTGGATTTTGGGTGACGAAATAAACGCCCACGCCCTTTGAGCGGATGAGCCGGACAACCTGCTCAATCGCGCTCAGAAGAGCCTTCGGCGCATTGTCGAACAGAAGATGTGCTTCGTCGAAAAAGAAAACCAGCTTTGGTTTTTCGAGGTCGCCGACCTCGGGCAATTTCTCGAATAATTCGGACAGCAACCACAAAAGGAATATCGCGTAAAGGCGTGGCGAACGCATCAATTTTCCGGCGCTCAAAATGTTGACGATTCCGCGCCCGTCGCGGTCGCACCGCAGAAAATCATTGATGTCGAGTTCCGGTTCGCCGAAAAAACCTGCGGCGCCCTGATTTTCGAGGACCAGCAAGCGGCGCTGGATTGCGCCGATCGTTGCCGACGTGACGTTCCCGTAGGTCTTGGTCACCTCTGACGCAGTGCCGCCGAGATGCTGCAACAATGCCTGGAGATCCTTCAGATCGATGAGCAACAGGCCTTGCTCGTCGGCAAGTTTAAAAGCGATGTTGAGAACGCCTTCCTGAACGTCATTGAGTTCAAGCAGGCGGGCCAGGAGCAAGGGTCCCATATCCGATATTCGAGCGCGGACTGGATGCCCTGATTGCCCGAAAAGATCCCAAAACGCGACCGGAAAATCGTCCGCCGCATAGGCGATCCCAATATCCTTCGCCCGTTGGACAAAGTGGGGCTTCGCGTCTCCGGGCATCGCGATCCCAGCAAGATCGCCTTTGACATCGGCAGCAAACACCGCGGTTCCGGCCCGCGAGAACCCTTCCGCGAGAACCTGCAAACTCACGGTTTTTCCGGTGCCGGTCGCGCCGGCGACGAGTCCGTGCCGGTTGCCAAGCGCCAGGATCAAATATTGGTAAATGTCGCTTTTGCCGATCAGAATGCGGCCAGCTTCATGTGCGGGATCGTCGGCCATGATGGTTCCTCGAACGGCCGCGCTCGGCGCGGATGTGGAGCACCTTACGTGGCCATTATGAGACAATGTGGGATCATTGCGCCAGCAAATCTTGGGTTGGTGAAGCGTAGCTTGATTTTAGCATGAGTTCAGTGATCAAGTGCGGGCGATGCTTGAGCTTTCGAGAGGTTTCATGATGGAAGATTTGATTGCCAGCATTGCCGCTGACGCCGGGGTCGAGCCTGGGATCGCGAAAAAGTCGGTGGGAATGATTTTGGCGTTCCTTCGCAACGAGGGACCAAAAGACGAGGTCGATGCTCTGTTCGCAGTCCTGCCCGGCGCGGCGGAAGCAGTGGATGCGATGGCTGGGGAAGACGGCGTCGGCGCGTTTGCGGACGCGATGGGAGGCGGTCTCATGGGCCTTGCCGGACGGCTTACAAGTCTCGGCCTCGGCATGGGGGAGATGCAGACGATCGGGCGGCAAGTCTTCGCCTATGTACGCGAGAAAGCCGGGGACGAGCGAGTCGGTCAGATCGTATCGGCGATTCCCGGTCTTGGGCAGTTTCTTTAGCGTGCCGAACCGCGCCGCATTTTTGTCCAGTTGACCCGCAAAGGTTTTGTTTGCGATTTCGTTAAAGCTTGATCCCGAAAATTTGCAGACTTTTCGGAGAAGATCATGCGTCAAATCTTAAAGATACGGAGGGTCGGCGATTCTCATTCAATGTCATGTCACATTACAAGTTGTTCTGGGATATCGGCGAAGTCGTGATGTTGACCGGAGCGAAGTGCGCGGATCAAACGGGTTCTGTAGCCCATGCGATCAGCTCCAGGTAAGGCTGCCAGTTAAACTAATATGCAACCTATCGAAACAGGCGAAGTGATTTTGAACGTCTCGTGAAACTTCGCCGAGGTCTGCGCGGCCGGTTTCGATGCATGAAGGGGATTATGTTCTTTGCGGGGATGCGCGCGAATATTTTCCGGAGAAAAAGCCATTGGGTGAGCTCATTGCTTTCAAACCAGCGAGAGGCGGCGTGCGCTTGAAGGCGGCGCCAGTCGATCATGCCACGATCGTCGTTTTCACGGGTGTTTGGCAAGAGCGCCCGGCGGACCCTGAGAGACCAGCAAAACGTACGCGCCGTGGTTCAGGAAAGCGGTCCAAGAAAAGCGGTGGCAAGCTGGATGTTCCGCGCAAATAAAGCAACATCATCCCCGGCGGCTTCAGTTGGCGGCTGCGGCCACATGTGGCTTCCTATTGAAGATACAAAAATTTGAGAAAGGCACCCTGAGTCGCTGTCCGCGACTCATGGGATTAGTNNTCACTCCTGCGCGACTTGCTCAACCGAGCAGGCGACCGATTTGACGCGCTCTTCCGCCTCCGCTCTTTCGCCCGGATAAGCAGCGAGGGAGCTAATGATCACGTATCCCATGGTTTCCGGCGCGATGAGCCGCAAGTCCTGCGACGGATCATCTTCGTCGTCGTCGGCCTCGACGACTTCCAGCTGCGCCGGGGTCAGCACGACGACGTCAATCTTGCCTTGTTGAGCCGCAAGGTCGGTCATCGAATAAAAGACCTGTCCTCCAGAAGTGCGGAACGATAGGCTGAGGAGCTTGTCGGCTTCGACATCCGCGTGCAAGCGCAAACCGCCGTCTGCGAGATCGAAGGGGCAAACCGATTGCACCATCGCGGGGTCCGCGAAAGGCATGAATTGCGTATCCGGCCGCGCCGGCGGCAAGAGCGCTGCTTGCCCCGGTTTTGCCAACGCCAAAATCCGCGCATAGGTGTCTTTCGCAGCGACTTCCGGTAGCACGAAAATGGCGACGATGAGGGTAATCCCGGCAACCGCGAGGATGCCAAGAAGCCAAAGAAGCGCCGCGAGGAGGCGATCAAGCCGATTCATTCGCAACGGCCCTTGACGATCACCGGCATATGCGCGGCATCGAGGGCCGTCGCGGGAGCGCTGAGTTCGCTATCATAGAAGCGCAAAACGAGAATGAATTTCGAGGCGCGGTCTAAAGGCAGCCAATTGCCTGGCCGGGCGTGGCGGGAAAGTGCAATTTCGAATTGACCGTCACTCGTCCGGAGCAGTTCGCTTGAGGTAAAGCCCTGCCGCTCTGCCGGGTTGGCGATGAGGGCGCCCGCTGGCGAGAGTAGCGTCAATGTCCAATAGCGGGCCGGAGGTATTTCGCCCTTTACTACGTAATCGCAGGCTGAATTGAATTCGGCGCCGTCGCTGTCACTATGGGCGACGAAGCTCATAGCTTCGGACTCGCTCAAGGCTATTTTGCCGGAATAGACAAGAATGGCACGGCTGAAGGGATCGATGACCGAGGCCTCGCTGCGCGGCCAGCCGGTCCAGGGACCTGCTTCTATGGCCACAAAGCCTTTTCCCTGCTCGATCTCAACGAAGGTTACGAATAATCCGAGGAGAATACCAAGGCAGCCGGCCGATAGGAATTTTCCCAACATCGTGCCGTATGCCCAGAAAGATTTTTTTATCACAATGGCCGTGCTGAGGCTCATCCACCGCCCCCAGCCGAAGGCTTGCCCGCCGCTGCGGGGATGCGCTGTCCGGTTCCGCCGCCGGAATTCACCGCTATACCCGCCTCGCCGCGCTGTTTTTGCATGTCCGTCATCGCAGCTCCGACGGTGGCGAGGACCGCCGCCGCGTTCGCCGGCAAACTGGCTGGCCGCCGCGGCGCTTCGGCGGCACTAGCGCTGGGCGTCGCAGGTGCTGCCGCCACCGCCGGGGCAGGCCTGCCGGGTAGAGGTTTCAATTCAATCCCCTGATGGGCGTATTCCATGACCTCATGCCAGGTGGCGGCGGGAAGGGTTCCACCGGTCATTTTCTCCATCGGCGTATCATCGTCATTGCCATACCAGACCGCGCCGACATAATTGCCGGTATAGCCCATGAACCATGCGTCCTTGTAGCCGTTTGTTGTGCCGGTCTTCCCGGCAACTTCGATATTGTCGAGCTGCGCGCGTCTTCCGGTGCCGGCCAGGACAACCTGCATCATCATCGAAACCATCGTCTCGATCGTGCCTCGATCGATAATGCGCCGGAGCGGCGGCGCGTCGCGGTCGTGCTGGTAGATCACTTCGCCGCGGCTGTTGGTAATCTCCACCGCCGTATAAGGCGGTGCACGCAGGCCGCCATTGGCGAAGGTGCAATAGGCCGAAGCATGATCGATCACCGTGACTTCGTCGGCGCCAATCGGCAAGGAGACCGTGTCGGGCAGTGGCGTGGTCAGTCCCATCATGCGCGCGGTTTCGACGATCTTGGCGCGGCCGCGTTTGGCTGCCTCGAAGATATTGTTGTGACCCGGGACCGAATCGGCCTCGCCGATGGCAACCGACAAGCGAACCGCGACCGTGTTCAGCGAACGCGCCAAGGCCTCGACGAGGGGCAAGCGGCCGGCATAAGAATTCTTGTAATTGTGCGGACACCAATTGCCGAGGCAAATCGGCGCGTCGACGACGATCGTCGAGGGTTTGAATTTGCCGGTCATCAGCGCCGTCAGATAGACGTAGGGCTTGAACGAAGATCCGGGCTGCCGCAACGCGTCCGTGGCGCGGTTGAACTGGCTTGCGCCATAGTCGCGCCCGCCGATCATCGCCCGCATCGCGCCAAGCGGATCGAGGATGACCATCGCGCTTTGTTTGGCGTGAAAGGCAGGGGCATGCTCGCGCAATTCCGTCTCGATCACGGTGTCGGCATGTTTTTGCAGATTGCTGTCTAGCGCTGTGCGCACGGTCAGCACGCGATCGTCGCCGAGTTTGTTTTCCTCGGAGAGTTTTTTTACCTCGTCATAGGCATAATCGAGATACCAGTCCGGGGTGAGGTCTTGGCTGCGATCGACCGGGGTCGCGGGATTGCGCAGCGCCGCGTAAATTTGTCCCTCGGTAAGGAAGCCGGCCTCGACCATATTGTTCAAGACATCGGCTGCGCGCGCGCGGGCAGCCGGCAGATTGATATGCGGCGCATATTTCGTTGGCGCCTTGAAGAGGCCAGCAATCATGGCGGCCTCGGCGAGCGAGAGGTCGCGCACGGATTTGCCGAAGTAGAACTCCGCCGCAGCCTGCACCCCGAAGGCGCCGCCCCCGAGGTAGGCACGATCGAGGTAAAGCCGCAATATCTCGCGTTTTGGCAGATGGTACTCGAGCCATATGGCGAGATAGGCCTCCTTGATCTTGCGCACCAGCGTTCGCTTATTTGAAAGGAAAAGATTTTTTGCCAATTGCTGGGTGATGGAAGAGCCGCCCTGCACGACCGAATCGGCCCGCGCGTTGACGGTCAAGGCGCGTAGCGTGCCGATCACATCGATCCCAAAGTGCTCGAAAAAACGCCGGTCTTCGGTCGCGACCACCGCATGGATCAAATTTGGAGGCAGATCGTCGAACGAGACCTTGTCGTCATGCATGATTCCGCGCCGCCCGACCTCCTGGCCATAGCGGTCGAGAAAAGTCACAGCGAGGTCGGTTTTTTTCAGCCAATCGTCGGAAGTCTCCTGGAAGGCGAGACCGCCAAGCGTGAGCGCTACGATACCAATGCCAAGCC
This sequence comes from Methylocapsa sp., assembly GCA_003162995.1. Taxonomy (GTDB): domain Bacteria; phylum Pseudomonadota; class Alphaproteobacteria; order Rhizobiales; family Beijerinckiaceae; genus Methylocapsa. The sequence goes on from PLUZ01000221.1 coordinate 7,130, forward strand.
CGATGGTGAGCGTCTCGCAGGCAAGTTCGTTAAGGACACGCCGCCAGCCGGCGATATGGAATCCATCCATATAGGCAGCAAAGGCAGCGTAATTGTCGCGGGCGCGCTCCAGGCTCGCGTTGAGTGAGGAATCGACAAATGCGTCGAAGGCAAGCAAAGCCCGCTCGATTTTCTGGCGAAGACGCGAAGTTCGCGACCCATCGAACAATTTTTGTGCTCCTCGAATGATAATGTGGACCTTAAAGAAAGCGGCGGCAGTTTAGCAACCCTCTTGACGATTGCCAAAGCCAAGTGCCACGCCTTAGAGCATGTCCCGGAAGAGTTGCTCGACTTTTTCGATAAGGACATGCCCCAGCGCTTTGAATTTGAGCGTTTCCTTTTGGAAAACGCTCTATCGCCACACCGATTCATGGGACGAAAGTGATGCCGACGCCCTTGCCGCGAAGCCTGCCTGCCGCGTCCCGTGCATACGCCCCAGGTGACAAACCAGGTGACAAACCACGCGGGAAGCGTGGTGCAAAACCCCAGGAACAGGCCAAGGTTGCAGCCCCAGTGCCTTTTTGGAAGCAAAAGGGGCTCGAAGCCTTAAGCCCCGCTGAATGGGAAAGTCTGTGCGACGGATGCGGCCGTTGCTGTCTTGTCAAGCTTGAAGACGAGGATACCGGCGAAATTCACTTCACCGGCATCGCCTGCAAGCTCTTCGACAAGGGCACTTGCCGCTGCACCGATTACGCGCACCGCCGCCGCAGAGTGCGGGATTGTATCAAATTGACCCCAGCCAAGGTTCGGTCACTCAGCTGGTTGCCGCCGACCTGCGCTTATCGGCTGGTTGCCGAGGGCCGCGATCTCGCCTGGTGGCATCCACTCGTCTCGGGATCGGCGTTGAGCGTGCATGAGGCGGGGATTTCCGTGCGAGGGCGGATCGAGGTGTCGGAAAAAGAGGTCCGGCTTGCCGATTATCCCAGCTATATCGTGGCTTGGCCTGGAAAAACGCCGCGAACCACCCGGCCAAAAGCCGGCAAGGCCGCCAGTTAAGCGAAACGCCAGCCGCCGCGTCGTGGCCGGTCCTTCCCCGATTTGAGATAGCCGCACTCTGGCTTGTGCCCAGCCGTTGTCACGCGGCTATTGCAAAGCCGAGCCCCAATCGCATATACCTATAAACATGATAAATACCATAGACTTTGATCAGTGAGCGTAAAGCAGTGATAGGGGCAAAACTATGGATTTGATCGACAAGCGGATTTTGCGCATCGTCCAGAGAGACGCCCGCCAATCGATCGGTCAAATCGCCACGCAGGTTGGGCTCTCGCAGACGCCCTGTTGGAAGAGGCTGCAGCGGCTCGATGCTTCAGGCGTGATCAAGCGCCGCATTGCTCTGCTCGATCCCGTCAAACTCGGATTGGGGCTGACCGTTTTGGTCTCGATCGAGGTGGGCGATCATGCGGGTAAGGCGCTGGCGCGCTTCGCCGCCGAAGTCGCCGCGATGGACGAAGTCATGGAGTTTTACCGGGTGGCCGGCGACATCGATTATTTCCTGCGTGTTGTCGTGCCCGATGCGGCGGCCTTCGATGCCTTTTATATGCGTTTGATCGAGACCATGCCGCTCAAGAAGGTTACGTCCCGCTTCGCCCTCGAAAATATCAAATCCGAAACCGCTTTCCCAATTGACTGATGGGTTTGGCCTGCTGCTCCTGAGGCCCAGAACGGTGCTTCTTGCCAAGGTGATATCGAGGCCGTCAAATGTCTGTTACCTTGCGGGCAGGCGGCATAGATTGGCCTCGATCTGCAAAGCGGAGGCATGCATTTGGATCAGGGAATGGGCGATGGATCTCTCTTGCACGGAATAACGAGTGAGTCATCGCGCGCGGCTAAGAGCTTTTCTGGGCGAGATTCTGGCGATATAAAAAAGTATCTTCGCCTGCCATTGGTAAGCGTCGTCGTCATCAATTTCAATTATGGGCGGTTCTTGCGCGCGGCGGTCGATTCCGTCTTTGGCCAGACCTATCCCAATGTGGAATGTATCGTCGTCGACAATGGCTCAACCGACGAGAGCGGCGCGGTTCTGCAAGCGATCGAGGCGCGTTACGCCAATGTAAAGATCATCCGCCGGGCTGAAAACGGGGGCCAGAACCGGGCGGCGTTGGAGGGTTTCGCGGCATCGGCTGGGCCTTATGTTATTTTTCTCGACGCCGACGATCTGCTTCTTCCCACATGTATCGAGACTCACATCTTTGTCCATCTGTCGCTGCGCATTCACGTGGGATTTACCTCCGGCGACATGCTCCAGCTTTCCGGCGATCAGGTGGTCCTTGGAACCGAACACGCTTTCAACCGGGTGATGCTAAGCGGCCGCGGGATCAAGCCGCGGGCGGCGCGGCCCTATCGGCACCTATTTGGCGAAACCTGGCCGCCTGAAGATTTCGACCGGCGTGTGCTGGAAACAATCCGTTTTGTGGGACTGACCAATCAATGGGTATGGGCACCGACGTCGGGCAATTGCTTTCGCCGCGATGCGCTCAACCTGTTTGCCGACAATCCAGCGCTGCAAATTCTGAAGACCGGAACGGACCTTTATTTCTGCCTGGGAATCAACGCCGTTAGCGGCAGTGTGTTGATCGACTTGCCGGTCGCGGTCTATCGCCTGCACGGCGGCAACATCTATTCGCAAAGGCCCCAACTGAACCATGTTCTTTGCTATCAGCCGGGCGGTTCCGGCGACAGCAATGCGCGAGCAAGAGCGGCGTTGGCCGATCATTTGATCGCGCAGGCCGATCGTTTCGTTGGGCGCGGCTGGATTTGGATCAATTATCTGTGGCTGCTCTGGTGGATGGACTGCAGAAACCCGGAGTCCGGCGGACCGCATTGGGCGCTCCGGTCGCGCGTTGCGGCCGCGCTCGTAAAAAACTATGATTCGGCCGTGCTGCTCTTGGGGAGCTGGCCGATCAAGGCTTGGCTGGCTTTGCGCTTCGTGCCCTTGAAGGTAATTTCCAGTCTGGGAAAAAATCCTGCTGGCTAGCTGGCAAGATGATTTGGCTGTCGCGTGGCCCGTGATCAGGTTATCTTTTGTCAAGAAAGTTGAGTTGCATCGTTCCGGCATGCGCTGCCTTTTCTTCTCCGCGCATATGATCCAGGTCAATGCGGGGTCCGCTTAACCGGGGAACGTCTCTCCAAACGATTTGCTGTAACGCGCCCGGAAAGTTCAATACTGGGTATAGGGATATGCTCGACATGGCTTCTTCTCTCCCCTGGTGGCTGCCGCTCTCGGTTCTTGCATGGGCGGTGCAGATGGCCGTTTTTCACGGCGTTGGTCTGTTTTTCGAGTGGAGCAGCCGAACGGGCATGCTCGCGTCCTTCAGGGTGCGCAATATCGAGCGGCTAACATATGTCCAGTTGTTGCCGCGCGTGCTGTTCAATCAAATCTTTATCCTGCTGCCGGCCATGGTTGCTTTTCAGTATGCCGGGCTGGCATTCACAGGGGCGCCGCATTTGAGTGCGTGGCATTTTGTTGCCGGAATGCTGTTGATGGGCGTTGGCCACGACATCGTCCAATATGTTTTCCACCGTTTTGTGCTGCACAGACCTGGCTTGATCCGGAAACTCGGACACAGCGTTCATCATTCAACAGGCGCCGCCAAAAGCATCAGCGCCTGCTACATGAGCCCGGCGGATTTTTTCCTTGAGATTGTTTTGCCCTATCTTGTCCCGCTGGCGTTGATCGGAGCCGGCGCCGATGTGGCATTCCACCTCGTCGTCGCGAGTCTCGGCGCGTTCGGCGGACTCTACGAACATTCCGGTTATGATTTCGCGGTTCCATTGGCCAGGGGCAACGGATCCGGTTCCTGGCTGCAACCGCGTGCCTGGCTCGCCGCCGTGGTAACGAGCAAGGCGCATGGCGAGCATCATCGCCGCAGCAATGTCAGCTTTAGCGACGGTTTCGGTTCCCCAGGGATTTGCGACACGATTTTCAAAACCCGCTGGGACTTGGCCGAAGCGGGCCGCAAAGTTGAGGACCGCTAGCGCAAATCCCTATAAGGTTGATCGGCACTTTCGATAAGACCATGCTCTAGCGGCAATAGATTTAAAAAACTACAAAACCAAAGCTTAATATTATCGCAGGATTGCACAATCCCCAAATCCCCGCGCCATACACCGCGTCACCTTGCGAAGGTGCGTTGCGCAGTCCGTCGATCGTACCAAAACGTTTCACGTGAAANNAACAGTTTTGTCCGATTGAGCGGCAAAATCGGACAAAACTGATGGATCAACAATCAGCCTTCGTCGTTCCCGCGCACAGGTCTCATTAGCTCGGCTGAGATTTATTTTCGATCGCTTGGATGACTTCGAATCCTTCGAATTCCGGGTGTCCGAGTGTGAGCGGTTTGCGCTCGCCGGCTTGTTGGTGGGCGGCGCGGAAATGCTCCGATTTGGTCCAGGTAATGAAATCTTCTTGCGTTGCCCATATCGTGTGCGATGAATAAAGCACATGGTCTTCGCGTTCGGGGCCACGCAGCAAGTGGAAGGCGACGAAGCCCTTGACTTCATTGAGCCGTGAATCCCGCGTGAGCCACACATTCTCAAAGGCTTTGCATTCTTCCTTGATGACTTTGAATCGGTTCATGGCGATGAACATTTGGGTTTTCTCCGGAGCAGGGTGCACCCGCGCTGGCGGCCATCTTATTCGAATTGTTACGGCAGCGGTACTGATGGCGTCACTTTTCGTCATCGCGCCGCAATGCGCCTTCGCGCAGGCCAGTGAACCGCAAGCGACAGTAATATTCCCTGTGGAGCTGTGGGATACCAGCGGCGAAGGTGTCAAGCCAGGCCAGGCGGAGCGCCTCAAGCTTGCCACGAATAAACTCACCGAGCTTTTGGAGCACACCGGCCGCTATCGCAGCGTCGATCTTTCCTCCTTCGCTGCAAGAATCGCGGCGACGGAACCGCGTTACAATTGCAACGGGTGCTGGCTCGGTATTGCGCGCGACGCCGGTGCCGATCTCGCGGTCCTTGCGGTTGTGCATAAGGTTTCGACGTTGATCTCCTCCGTCGACATTTATGTCGCCGATGTCGCCACTGGCGCCTACATTGCTCACGTCGATGCTCAGTTCCGCGGCGACGACGATCGGGCCTATGTCCGGGCTTTCGATTTTCTCGTCAACGAGCGGCTGAACCGCAAATGACGTGGTTTCGCTCTTCGGATGTATGGGGCAAGCGCGGGATCAGGGCTCAAACCCTTCAAAAATAATCTGGTCCGCCCAAGCCCGCGCGCGGATCAAATCCTTTTGCGAACGCGCCGTCCAGGTCATGACGGGCATTCCAACTGCCGCCCGGCAGAGCATCGGGATGGCATGCGGGAGATCGTCCAGATTCCACGACAAAAAATCAGGCCGCGCGAGCGGAAAGTCGCGAAGATCCGTGAAGCCCGCGCGCTTCTCTTGCGGAAGCCAAGCCCATTCTTTGTCGTCGTAGCGTGCTTGCGCGACGAGGCCAAGAGGACAGTTGATGCCCACGGCGCGCAGATGGACGAGGATGGCCGGATCGAAGCTTTTGAGGCAAACAGACCCCGGATAGGTGTTGACGGTGGCCAGGGTACGGTCCGCGAGACGCATATCGCCATCGTAGCGGCTTTTGATCTCGACGATAACCGCCACGCGGCCGCCGATGCCCGCGAGAAAAGCCGACAATGAAATGATTTTCTGATCACAATTTTTATAAACCAACCGTTCAAGCTCGTCCGCGCGAAAAGCATCAACGCGGCCTTCCGCACGCATCAAACGGTCCAAGGTGAAATCGTGGAACACCACGGCTTCACCATCTTTTGTGAATTGAACGTCGCATTCGATCGCATAGTTCTTATGGATCGCGGCGGCGGCGGCGGCAGGCGTGTTTTCGACCAATCCGAACTGTTTGAAATGAAGACCCCGGTGTGCGATCGGCCGCGCGGTCAGCCAGTCGGGCGCGTTTATCGTAAGCCCCGTCAAGCGCCCGCGATCTCAAGCAAGGCCTCGATCTCGACGGCGCAATCCAACGGCAATTCAGCGACGCCGATCGTCGATCTTGCATGACGGCCCTTATCGCCCAAGACCTCGACGATAAAATCCGAGGCGCCGTTCATCACACCGGCCAGATTGGTGAAACCCGGCGCGGCATTGATGAAGCCGCCAAGCCTTAAGCAGCGCGAAATCCTTTCGAGATCGCCCAAGGCCGCCTTGGCTTGCGCAAGAATATTGATGGCGCAGAGACGCGCCGCCGCTTGTCCCGCATGGCTGGATACCGCTGCGCCGAGCTTGCCGGTGTGATCGGGATCAATCTTGCCGTTCGGACCAAAAGCGAGCTGGCCGGAGACAACAAGAAGCGAGCCGGAAATAACGAAAGGAAGATAATTGGCGACGGGCGCCGCCGGGGATGGTAGCGCGATTCCCAATGCTGCCAATCTGTCTTTGGCCGTCATGACAAAACTCCGCATCTCTGATGGCTACCCAAAAGCGCAAAACCAGTTGATTGTAAAGCGGTAATAGGCAAGCCGCCTGAGCAGGGTTGCCATGAGCGCCTTGAAATTCTAAACTCTGGTGACAAAACGAAATTGCCGCATGTTCAGCGAGGGCATGTTTCGGTAATATCCGGAGCATGGTCTTTCAAAAATGAGATGCGCGGCTTGCCGATTGCTTAAAGCGGACCGGGAACGGCATGGCTTCATCGCGAAGCAGGCGCGTTCCGAGATGGTTACGCTGGTGTCGGGGATGGGCGAAGATCTAAAATGGGCAACGATCGAAATCTGTGCCTTGCCCCTCTTTTCTCTAGTCCACCTGTGATTCCGCGTTTTCAGGCTCTGAGTTGAATGAGCTGGACGTCTGTTGCGTATCGTTCGAGGAACCAACGCTTATGCTTGCATTTTATGCCCGTCTGCTGTTCACCGCTGCGATTGCCTTGACATTAACCGCGTTCGATCCGTCGCTCCGTATGGCGTCCGCAACGCAGGCGGCGACCGCCAACGCCGCGCCGCCGCCGCAAGCGAAGCCAAATCTCACAAAGGGGATTTCGCTTGTCTCGCATCGTGCCGTGTATGAATTGACCTTGGCGAAATCGGTCGGCAGCAAGAGCCCGACGGCTGCGCATGGACGTATTGCTTTCGATTTCACTGGCTCCGTCTGTGATGGCTATGTCCAAAATTTCCGTCAATTAACTGAATTGCAGCCTGCCGAAGGTCCCACCCGTGTGTCGGACATGCATTCGGCGACTTACGAGGACGCCGATGGCCGGAGTTTCGACTTCAAGATGCAAACGAGCATAGATAGTAACAGCGCCGAGTCAGTCGATGGCAAAGCCTTGAAATCCGCGACAGGGCGTTTGTCTGTCAACCTCACCAAACCAAAGCGCGGCAAGTTCGAGCTTGATTCCGGTGTGGTGTTTCCGACCGAACATTTGAAGCGCATTCTGGCGGCGGCGGAAGCGGGCGAGAATTTACTTGAAGTCAAGGTTTACGACGGTTCCGAGACCGGCGAAAAGCTTTATGAAACGACAACCTATATCGGCCACCCAATTGCCGATCCCGCCGTCGAAAAAGCGGCTCATATTCCGGAACTCGACAATGTCAGACGCTGGCCGGTTTCCATCAGCTATTTCGAAACCGGAAAGAAGGACGGCGCGCCAAGCTATATTTTGTCGTTCGACCTCTATGAAAACGGTATTTCGCGCGCGCTCAGGCTCGATTACGGCGATTTTGTTCTCGCTGGGGAAATGTCTAGTCTTGAGCTTCTTAGCGAGCCCACCTGTACAAAATAGATCGATGCTGTGACCGTGTAAGCGCGGTGGCGCGGCATGATGATCTTGCCGCCGGTACCCGTCTCTTGGGCGCTTGAGGGGTCATGAGGGAGCCGGAAGTCACTTGCGAGAAAGTGGGCTCTTGCGGCATCGTCGCGCTCAACCGCCCCAAGGCACTCAACGCGCTGACCTTGACTATGGTGCGCGAGATTGCGGCCGCGCTGGACCGGTGGGAGAATGACGCAGGGGTCAACTGCGTCATCATCCGGGGTATGGGTGACAAGGCTTTTTGTGCGGGCGGCGACATCAGGATTTTGTATGACCTTGGCAAGGCCGGACGTCATGCCGAACAACTCAGCTTCTGGCGTGAGGAATACCGGCTCAATCGCCGCATCAAACTCTATCCCAAGCCCTATCTCGCCTTGGTGGGCGGGATCGTGATGGGCGGCGGTGCCGGGCTTTCCTTGCACGGCTCGCATGTCGTCGCGGGCGAAAATTTCACTTTTGCCATGCCGGAAGCGGGCATCGGCTTTTTCCCCGATGTCGGCGCGACTTTTTTTCTGCCGCGCTTGCCTCTACATGCCGGTGTCTATCTTGCCTTGACTGGCGCCCGGATGAGTTGCGGCGACGCGCTCACATTTGGTGTCGCTGGCGCCCACGTTCCCTTGGCGCGGCACGCGGGACTCGCGCAAAGGCTGATCGGCGGCGAGGCGATCGCTGCCGCGATCGCGGCCGAAAGCGTGCCGCCACCCGCCTCGGCGCTCGCCCCGCAAAGCCAGACACTCGATCACTGTTTTTCCGCCGCGACCCTTACTTCCATTCTCGCCAATCTCGATGACGCAAGCGAGGCCGGCTCGAACTTCGCACGGTCCGCTGCGCAGGCGATACGCTCCAAATCGCCATCGAGCCTTGCGATTGCTTTGCGTCAGATGCAAATTGGCTCTAAGCTTGACATTGATGAGGCGTTGCGGACCGAGTTTCGCATCGTCTCGCGCATTGCCAGTGGCCATGATTTTTACGAGGGCGTGCGCGCCGTCATCATCGACAAGGATAATCGCCCGCGCTGGAAGCCCGCCGCGATCGAGAGTGTCGAATCAGCCGCGATCGAGTCCTATTTCGCGCCGCTTCTTGAAGGCGAACTCGATTTTGGCGTGCAAATTGGTGCCAGTTCCTCATGAAGATTGCGCGCGGATTAAGCAAAATGGCGGTGCCTCCCGATACGGGGGCAGCCATTCGCCTTGGCGAACCGGCGAACATCGCCGGGGAGGAGAATCGCGCCGGGCTTTTCTTGGTGGTGTTCATGCGCCTTCTTGCCGGACTTTGGGTTATCCAAGGGCTTGTGCAATGGGGCGCGATCCTGCTGCCCCAGGAACCTATGTTTGACAAGGTGAGCGCCTTGCACGGCACTGCAGTGATTTTTTTCGCGATTTTTGATCTTGTCGCGGCGGTTGGCTTGTGGCTGGCGGCGCCTTGGGGCGGCGTGATTTGGCTTCTGGGTGCGATCGCGCAGATCTGCGTTGCTCTTGGTCTGCCGGGCTTCTTTTCGATGTTCTGGATCGCCGCCGATCTCGTCTTGATCGTTATTTATTTCGTCTTGACTTGGCAGGCGGGCCACGCAGGGACAATGCCCGGCTTGCTGCGCAGGCGCTGATCAAGATCATGCGAGAAAATCAATTCTTGTTGGGGCGCGCGACGCGCAGCGGCACCGGATCGGTTTCCAAAAGGCCGTAGAGCAAATGATCCTGCCAGATCCCATTGATCCGCAGATAGGACCGCGCGTAGCCTTCCCTGGTGAATCCCGTTCGTTCAAGGAGTTTCGTCGAGGCTTCATTATGCGGCAAGCAAGAGGCTTCGACCCGGTGCAGCCGGAGCGTGGAGAAAGCGTACACGGTAACTGCCCGGACCGCGGCGGACATTAAGCCTTGCCGGGCGTATGGCGCGCCGATCCAATATCCAAGCGTTGCCGCCTGCACAACACCGCGCTTGACCTGCCCGAGAGTCAGGCCTCCCGTCAGCACATCATCGTCACGAAAGATCAAGAAAGGGTAGGCTTCATCGCTGGCGATTTCCTGATGGTTTCGCTTAATCCGGCTACGGAACGAGGTGCGGGTTAGGTCGTCGGCCGGCCAGGTTGGCTCCCAGGGCGTTAAAAACGCGCGGCTTTGGGCCCGCAATTCTGTCCAGGCTTCGTAGTCGCGCATATCCGCCGGCCGCAGATAGACGCCTTCTCCACGCACGAGCGTGGGAGCAGGGATGGTCGGATAGAGACGGAAAAAAGCCATGCAGCGGCTCCCTTAGATCCCGCGCAGCCGTGAGGCGACACGGTCGGGGGTAAAAACCTTGGCCACCGGACCGATCGCGGCGACAGTTGGCGCAGAGCGGAGCGCGCGCGCGCCGGCGGCGCGGATTTGGGCGACGTCCAGGCGATCAATAGCCGTGACGATTTCATCGCGGGTGAGAATCCGGTCGAAGACGATCAATTGCCGTGCAATTTGTTCGCAACGGGCGGCGGGCGATTCGAGTGCCGCGAGGAGAGAAACCTTCATTTGTGCCTTGGCACGCCGCACTTCAGCATCGTTCAAGTTAAGCGCCGCCTGGCCCAAACAGTCTATCGCGACAGGCAGCAATTCCGCGACATCCCGAGCGCTCGTCGTGGCATAGAAGCCGAACACCCCGGTGTCTGAATACCCCCAATGAAAGGCGTGGATGGAATAGGCGAGTCCGCGCGCCTCGCGCACCTCCTGGAACAGACGCGAGGACATGCCGCCGCCGGCCGCGCTGGCGAAAATTTGCATCGCATAGAAATCTTCGCGCGCGTAGCTTGTACCTTCGAAACCGATCGCAACATGAGCCTGTTCGAGCCGGCGCTTTAAGCGTGTCTCGCCGCCTTGGTAGCAAGCTGGCGCCGTCTTGGTTTCGATGTCCAGCGAAGAAAGCCGTCCGAAGCGTTGCTCGGCCGCGTCGCAAATCGCCGCGTGATCGATTGCTCCGGCCGCCCCGATCACCGTTGCGCCAGCGCGATAATGCGCATCGAGATAGGTGCTGATTTCATCCCTGCCGAACCCCGAAACTTGTTCCTTGGTGCCGAGGATTGGACGCCCGATCGGCTGATTTGGAAAAGCGGTTGCGTTCAATAATTCGAAGACGAGATCATCGGGCGTGTCTTCGACCGCGCCAATTTCTTGCAAAATGACGCCTTTTTCGCGCTCGAGCTCGACGCTGTCGAAGGTGCTTTCGGTCAAAATGTCGGCGAGGATATCGAGCGCGAGTGGAACGTCGTCGGCCAAGACATGGGCGTAGTAGGCGGTATGTTCGGTGCTTGTCGCCGCGTTGAGATCGCCGCCGGCCGTCTCGATCTCCTCGGCGATATCGCGTGCCGTGCGACGCCGCGTGCCCTTGAACGCCATATGTTCGAGAAGATGCGACAGGCCATGCTCGTTGGTTCGTTCGTGGCGCGATCCAGCGCCGACAAAAACCCCAAGCGAGGCAGTTTCAAGATGCGCCATGCGCTCGGTGGCGATCCTAAGGCCGGAGGGCAAAGTGGTAATCTCGACACTCATGAGGCAGTCCGTTTTGCCGCGCGCGTTGCGCGGTCGCGAATGAAACGCTCAATCTCATTTTGATCGTTAGGCAAAATCGAAAACCTCTCTTTTCTTTTGAAAAGACCGGCAAGATGGCCGGGCAAATCTGGCCGAATGCCTGTTGCGCGCTCGATCGCGTCAGGGAATTTGCCGGGATGAGCGGTGCCAAGAACAACGAGCGGGCTTGCCGATGCGTTCATTTTGGTCCGGCGCGCCGCGCTTATGGCGACGGCGGTGTGCGGGTCGGCGAGATAACCCGCTTCGCGCCAGCTTTGGGCGATTTCTTGCGTGGTTTCGGCCTCGGTGACGCTGACCGCATCGAACTCGGCGCGAATGGCCTGAAGCGGGCCGGGCTCGATGGAAAACCCTTGTGATTGCCGCAGCCCCGCCATTAAGCGGCGGAGGGTAGCGGCGTCGCGTCCATGCGCTTCGAAAAGCAGCCGTTCGAAATTCGATGACACCTGAATATCCATCGAGGGCGATTGGGTTGGCTGCACCGTTTGCACCGCGTAGTGGCCGCTTGCGAGCGTGCGCGCGAGAATATCGTTGGAATTCGTCGCGATCACCAGGCGGTCGACCGGAAGGCCTAAGCGTTTGGCAATCCAGCCGGCGAAAATATCGCCGAAATTGCCGGTTGGGACGACAAAGGAAACGTCCCGATGCGGGCCGCCAAGGACGGCGGCGCTGGTGAAGTAATAGACGGTCTGGAAAAGAACGCGCGCGAAATTGATCGAATTGACACCGCAGAGATTAAGTTCATCACGCAAGACCTTGTGATTGAACATATTTTTGATGCATGCCTGGGCGTCGTCGAAAGTACCTTCCAACGCGATCGTGTGAATATTCTCCGCTTCGACCGTGGTCATTTGGCGCCGCTGCACGTCCGATACGCGGCCATGCGGAAAAAGGATGAAGACATCGACTTGTTTCAGGCCTGCAAAGGCTTCGATCGCCGCGGCGCCCGTATCACCGGAGGTTGCGCCAATGATGGTCGCCCGCTCACCTTGTGCCTTGAGAACATGGTCGATGAGCTTGGCGAGGAGCTGCATCGCCAGGTCCTTGAAGGCGAGAGTAGGCCCGTGAAACAATTCAAGCACAAAAAGATTGGAATCGAGTTGAGTCAGGGGCGTGACCGCCGGATGCCGGAAGTTCTTGTAAGCAGCCGCGATCATCTCCCGCAGGGCCAGCGTTTCGGTCCCGTCTGCCAGGAAAGGCGCGATGATCGCCTCCGCGACATTCGCGTAAGGCTGACCCGCGAAACCGGCAATCGCGGCTTGAGAGAGCCGTGGATAGGTTTGCGGCAGGTACAGGCCGCCATCCGGCGCGAGGCCGGCCAGCAGTGTCTCAATGAAGGGGGCAGGTGGCGCCTCGCCGCGCGTCGATATATATTTCACTGGGTGAACCTGCGTCTCTCGCGCGGCCGATGGAATTTTGTCTATCTAACATAATGCCGCGAATGGGAAATCGGAACCTGCGTGGCCTGCGCGTGGTGCGCTCCTATTTGCTACGCTTGAGCTATGCATCTCCGGCCATTTTCTGATCTTTGGTGCCGCATGTTCTTTGGCCATAGCCGGTGGCACGCCCGTTTGCCGGTTGCTCAGCGCCTTTGCCAAGCAAAGGCCGCAAATACGCCGAAGAGCGTTATGGCAAGGCCGAACCAGGTTAAGGCGTAGGAGAGGTGGTTGTTTGAAAGGTCGCGCTCGGTCGCGCCACCCTTCGGCCACCCTCCCGGAAGCTGTGTGCCGTCAGCGTCGATGCTAAAGGGGGCGGCGGGCGCCAAAGCGAAATGCTTTGCAAGCAAGCCCGGATCGCGGGTGAAATAGGTCCCGGCCGCCGGATCGTCGGCAGGGGTGAAAAAATTGCGGGCTTCGGGTTCACGCATGAGCCCGGTGACCTCGGTTTCGCCTTGGATTAATCCGGCAAGACGGCTGCTTTGGTCCTTGCGGTCCAGCGGAACGAAGCCGCGATTGACGATGACATAGCCGCCAGACTTGAGCCGCAGCGGCGTCAGCACGTGGTAGCCGGGTTCCTTACCGGCACTGCCACCCGAGGCGCGGAACACCAGCGTTTCCTCGCCATGCTCAAACGTTCCAGTCGCGGTGACATGGCGGTATTCGTAATCCTCGGGACGAAGCTGCGGCCATTCCGCGACCGGTGGCAGAGGCTGCGGCGCGGCGTTTGCCCGGGTTTCGATTGCAGCGATCAGTCCTTCTTTCCACGCAAGACGGTGGAGTTGCCACACCCCCAACGACACCAGAATGGCGGCGGCCATGCATGTGGCGACGGCAGGCCAGACAAGGGTCGCTCGGCGTTGCGGCATGATTTTAATCTTTGAGCCGTCCCTGTTCCGCCTTGTTGCGATATTGCAAGGCGATGAGCAGTCCTTTGAGGGGCCGCAGAAGACCGAGACAAACAATAAGCGTTAGCGGAAGAAAGATCACGAGATGGACCCAAAACGGCGGCTCATAAAGCAACTCCGTCCATAAGGCCGCGCCGAGCACAAGAAATCCGCCGATCAGACTGACGAATACCGCGGGGCCGTCGCCAGAATCGGCAAAGCCGAAATCAAGGCCGCAATTGCCGCAGCGAGTCGCCAGCGTAAAGAATCCCGCGAAGAGTTTGCCCCGGCCGCAACGCGGACAGCTTCCCTTAAGGCCGCAGACGAACGGCGACGGCGGCGAAAACTCTCCCTCTCGAATCATCCATTTTCCCTGATAGTGCCTTCGGCGAAGTGCGCAATAAAAAGGGCGGCACAAGGCCGCCCTTGGCATGCCGTGCCGGGGCGCGGCTTCAATGCTCGATTGCGGCGCCCCAAGACCCCCACACGTAAATGCAGGCGAACAGGAACAGCCACACCACGTCGACAAAATGCCAGTACCAAGCCGCGAATTCAAAACCCAGGTGCTGTTTACTGGTAAATTGCCCAGCAAAGACACGCAGAAGGCAAACGGTGAGGAAAATCGTTCCTATGATGACGTGGAAGCCATGAAAACCCGTCGCCATGAAAAAGGTCGAGCCATAGATCGAGCCTTTGAATGCGAATGGTGCGTGGGCATACTCATAGGCTTGAACCCCGGTGAAGGTGGCGCCAAGCAGAATAGTTAGGATAAGCCCTGCCTTCAGGCCAAAACGATCATTGTGCAGGAGGGCATGATGGGCCCAAGTCACGGTCGTGCCGGAGGTCAGAAGTATGAGCGTGTTGAGGAGCGGGAAGTGCCATGGGTCGAGTGCTTCGATGCCCTTGGGCGGCCAAATCCCGCCGGTGAATTCAGCCCTTGAATATTCGTCAGCAAAGCCAGGAAATAGGCTCGCATCGAAGAAAGCCCAGAACCAGGCGACGAAAAACATAACCTCCGAAGCGATGAACAGGATCATGCCATAGCGATGGCTGATCTGCACCACACGGGTATGAAACCCGCCGTATTCCGCCTCCTTGATGACATCGCTCCACCATGAAAACATGACGTAGAGAATGCCCAAGAGACCGGCCCCGAAGACGTAGCTTCCGGGTTTGATGCCGCCAAAGGAAATGTGCTTCATCCATAAGATCGCGCCGGCCGCCAAGACGAAGGCCGCCACCGCTCCAACGATCGGCCAGGGGCTCGGATCGACGAGGTGATAATCGTGATTCGGTTTCGCGTGTGCTTCCGCCATCGGATTCGTTTTCCTCTTGCCTCGTAAGCCTGACCTAACAAAAGCTGCAAAACCGGACGGCCGCATGAGCTGACCGCGAGAATTAGCAAAATGGCGTTTGCCGCGATTGGGGCCGCTGGTCAAGGCGACCAAACGTCTCGTTTAAAAAGGTTTCTCCTGATCCGCAACCACGCCGCCTGCAGAAGGCTTGGCCGCGAAAAATGTGTAGGAAAGGGTAATTTCCTGGATTCCCGCCATGGTGGCATCTTTTTCGAGCGCCGGATCGAGGAAAAACACGACCGGCAGCTCCAAAGTTTCGCGAGGCCCGAGCTTTTGCTCACTGAAACAGAAGCAGGCGATCTTGTCGAAATAGGCGCCGGCGCTGTCCGGGCTTACATTGAACATGGCCCGTGCCGCCGTAGCGCGATCCGACATATTTGTGACCTTATAGTAGATCGTCGCGGTCTCGCCTGTCCGCAGTTTGATCTTGGCTGTCTCGGGCGCGAAATTCCACGCCAGGCCCGGCGCGACATTGGCATCGAATCGAACCGTTAAATCACGCAAGCCCCTTGACGCAGGTGGAAGTTTGGCCGTCTGCGGTGTACCCGCGAATCCGGTTGCGGCACAGAAGAAGCGGTAGAGCGGCACGGCGGCAAACGATAGGCCGAGCATGCCGAGGCTCGCGGCGACGGCCAACGCAATGATGAGACGTTGGCGCCGAAAGATGGGCGTTGGGGGAACTCCTTGCGAACTCACGGCGCGATGCTCACGTAGCGGAACTCACAACGGCCTGCTGAGCACGCCTGGACCAAGCTTGGCGATCGTGACGACATAGAACAACAGGACGAAGCAACCGATCGCGAGGGCGATCGCGACGTTGCGCTGACGTCTGGATTTTTGCTGTTCCGGCGTCAGCACGAGACCCCGCATTTTGTTATCGGTCTTCATGGACTCACCATGGCATGTTCAAATGCAAAATGGCCATCACCCGCTCGCTGGCGATTTCGGCGAAAAGCAGGAAAAGATAGAGGATCGAGAAGGCAAACAGCTGCATTGCGCATCGATCCGCCTTGGGGCCGGTCCGGTTAAAATAGACTCGCGCGGAAAACAACAGCATAAGCCCGCCAAGAGCACTGGCGAAAATGCCATAGGCCAACGAGGCAAAGCCGATGAGCCACGGCGTCAAACCGAGCGGGACGAGAAGGAGCGTGTAGAGAAGTATGTCGCGGCGGGTGCGATCGGCTCCCTTCACATTCGGCAGCATTGGGATCCCGGCGCGGCCGTATTCCTCGGCCTTCACAAGGGCGAGCGCCCAGAAATGAGGTGGTGTCCAAACAAAGATAATGGCGAAAAGGGCAATGCTCGCGAGGCTTATTTCACCAGTGACGGCGGCGTAGCCGACGATCGGGGGCAAGGCTCCCGCGGCGCCTCCGATCACGATATTCTGCGGAGTCGATCGCTTAAGCCACATTGTATAGACGACGACATAAAAGAAGATCGTGAACCCAAGAAGTGCTGCGGCGAGCCAATTGGCGACAATGCCCAAGGTCATGACCGAAAGAACGGCAAGGACCAAGCCAAAGCCCAGCGCATCCTCTTTGAGCATTCTGCCGGCTGGAATTGGTCGTTTCCTGGTCCGCCGCATCAGCGCGTCGATATCGGCATCGTACCACATATTGAGGGCGCCCGACGCGCCCGCCCCAGCCGCGATGGCAAGAAGCGAGGCGAAACCGATGACCGGGTTGACATGCAAAGGGGCGATCAAAACACCGGTGAGCGCGGTAAACAGCACGAGCGACATGACGCGCGGTTTGAGGAGCGCGACATAGTCGGAAGGACTCGCGATCGAAACCGGGAAACTCTGGGTAAGGCCGCTATCGCTTTCGCTGACGAAACTCATAGGAACCGTTTCAGGGCGCGTGTTCGCGCCAATGTTAAATTTGAGACCTCATTTTGACACTCCCAAGGGGAGGGGCGTTTTAATGCTCCGAACTGCCAATGATGGGCAGTGTCTCGAAGGTATGGAAGGGAGGCGGAGAAGACACGGTCCATTCGAGCGTGGTTGCCCCTGGTCCCCATGGATTGTTGCCTGCTAGCCTCTTCTTGGCGAAAGCATCGTAGATCACATAGATGAACAAAATGGCGCCGATGCCGGAGAGATAGGCCCCGAAGGAAGAAATCCGGTTCCACAGAGTGAACGCGTCCGGATAATCGATGTAGCGGCGTGGCATCCCTGCAAGGCCAAGGAAATGCTGCGGGAAGAAGGTGAGGTTGATGCTGACGAAGATCACCCAGAAATGCGCCTTGGCGATCGTCTCGTTATACATATAGCCGGTCATCTTCGGGAACCAATAATAGAACCCGGCGAATATGGAGAATACGGCCCCGATTGAAAGCACATAGTGGAAATGCGCCACGACGTAATAGGTCTCGTGAAAAGCGCGGTCGGCGCCGGCATTGGCGAGAACGACGCCGGTTACACCGCCGATGGTGAACACGAAGACGAAGCCGATCGCCCATAGCATCGGGGGCCTGAACGCGATCGAGCCACCCCACATGGTCGCGATCCAAGAAAATATTTTGATTCCGGTCGGCACCGCGATCACCATGGTCGCGAAAGTGAAATAGCGCTGCGTGTCGAGCGACATGCCAACCGTGTACATGTGGTGCGCCCACACCACCAGGCCGACGATTCCAATCGCGACCATGGCGTAGGCCATGCCCAGATAACCGAAGATCGGCTTGCGGGAAAACGTTGAAATGACATGGCTGATGATGCCGAATCCAGGCAGGATCATGATATAGACTTCTGGATGCCCGAAGAACCAGAACAAATGCTGGAACAAGAGGGGGTCGCCGCCGCCTGAGGGATCAAAGAAGGTCGTGCCGAAATTGCGATCGGTGAGAAGCATCGTGATCGCCCCGGCAAGCACCGGCAGGGTCAGCACCAGCAGGAAAGCGGTAACTAATATCGACCACGCGAACAGCGGCATTTTGTGCAGTGTCATACCGGGCGCGCGCATGTTGAAGATCGTGGTGATGAAGTTGATCGCGCCAAGGATCGAGGAGGCGCCGGCCAGATGGATGGACAAGATCAAGAAATCCATCGCTGGGCCCGGATGCCCCGTGTTGGATGAAAGCGGCGGATAGAGCACCCAACCGCCGCCGAATCCCATCATTCCGGGGGCGCCTTCGACGAACAGCGATGTTACGGCGAGCGTCAATGACGCCACAAGGAGCCAGAACGACATATTGTTCATGCGCGGGAAGGCCATGTCCGGCGCGCCAATCATGAGCGGGACGAACCAATTGCCGAAGCCGCCGATCAGCGCGGGCATGACCGAGAAGAAGATCATGATCAGGCCGTGGGTGGTGATGGTAACGTTGTAGAGGTTCTTCGCCGCGTCGATCGCTGTCTCTGGCGAAGCGCCATTGACGATCTCGGCGAGGTGGTTGAAGATTTGAATGCCGGGTTCCTGCAGCTCCATCCGCATCAAAATCGACATGGCGCCGCCGAGGAAGCCACCGACAATTGCGAAGATGAGATAGAGGGTGCCGATATCCTTGTGATTGGTGGCAAAAAGCCAACGGCGCCATCCAGTTGGAGTGGCATGCGAAACCTGCTCTTCGTGGTGACGTTCGAATGTGTTCGCGGACAACGCGGTCTCCTCGAAACTTTAGTTTACAGACTGACTATTGCTTGACGCCGGACGCGCCGTTGGCCGCGAAATGGACCGGCGCGGTGTCCTTCAACGCAAATTTCTTGCTCGCTTCGGCAAGCCACGCCGCGTAGTTCTCCTCGCTTACGACACGAATGGCAATGGGCATATCGGAATGGTCCTTGCCGCAAATCTTGGAACATTGCCCATAATAGATGCCCTCGCGCTCGGCCTTGAACCAGGTTTCGGTCAGCCGGCCAGGAGTCGCATCGATGCGGATGCCGAAAGAGGGAACGGTGAAGGAATGAAGAACATCCGCCGCTGTCACCTGGACGAGGACTACTTTTCCGACTGGCACCACGGCTTCGTTATCGACGGAAAGCTGACGGATATCACCCGGCTTTAGGTCTGCCGCCTGTATCATCTCGGAATCGAATTCGAACCCGCCGCCTTGATCTTTAGGATAAGTATAGGTCCAGTACCATTGCTTGCCGGTCGCCTTCATCGTGATGTCCGCCGGCGGTATCGTCAACTGATGGGTGAGCAGACGAAACGATGGAATAGCGATCACGACGAGTATCATGACCGGCATCACGGTCCAGGCCACTTCGAGGCCTGAATGATGGCTTATTTGCGCGGGGACCGGATTGGCCTTCTCGTTGAACCTAAAAATGACGTAAATCAGCAGGCCCAAAACGAACAAGCAGATTGCCGTGATGATCGGCAACAAGATCCAATTGTGGAAAAATTGAAGCTCTTGCGCGATGGGTGTGACAGCTTCTTGGAAACCGATCTGTCCGGGCTCTGGATACCCATCGGCAAGTGCGACACCCGGAAACAGCGCCGCAAGCCCAAAGCTTAGCGGTAATAAGCCCTCGCCAAAGCGTTCGATGCGATGGGCGGCTGATCTGGCAAATCTCATATTTCGGCTCTCCGGCCGCGGCCACTATGGCGCGTCTGTGATTTCTCCCGCGCTTTTTATAAGCGCATGGGGCCGTCGGTTGAAAACCACAAACGCCCAATCAGCGCAACTGGCCGCATTGCGGCATAAACGCGCGTTGATACTCTGGCTTGAAGAGGCCTTTGCCCGCCGTGGGGGAGATGCGCTTTCGCTCGGGACGCCTATTGCCTGCCTTTCCGCACCCAATCGCGGCGCTTATGGGGTGCAGGATCGAAGTTATCCGCGTACGCATGGAAGGCCGGCGGGTGCTGCGATTTCCTGTGAACAAGCGAAGAGTGTTGCGGGTTCCTGTGCGGTCCTGTGCGTGAGGCAGGGGAGGGGGAATCGCAGGCCTATGCGATTCATGACGTGGAGATTCTCGCGCGCGCTTTCACCTTACGGACGCGGCGTGGAATGACGATTTCGCCCTTCTTGTCTCGTATGATCTGTCCAAAAAATCTCTGGTTTTTGGACAGATCATGCTCTCGCTCTTCTTGCAAAAACCGTCAGCTCTTCTTGCGAAAGGAGTCGATCGAGACGACTTTGGTCTCGCTTTGGCGCGCGGCCTGCTCCTCCGCAGGCGCGGCCTCCGCCACATCGTTTGGGGCCTCTTGCTGTTTCAGCGTTCCAACTTCCGGCAAAGAAGGTGGCGTCGCGGTTTCCAAACCGTTCCTCGGCACCGTTTGCAGCCGCGGCGATTCGGTAGGGGCGGATAAGGCCTCCGTGGCCTCGTCCTCAACCGCGAATTTCAATTCAAATCCGACGGACGGATCGAAAAATCGGGTCACCGCATCGAAAGGGATAAGCAGCATTTCCGGTACGTTCCGGAATGACAATCCCACTTCGAAAGCGTCTTCGGTGACGCTCAAATCCCAAAATTGATGCTGCAGAATGATCGTCATTTCGTCCGGATAGAGTTCACGCATCCGGGAAGAAAGCCGCACGCCCTGCGCATGGGTGTGAAAACTAATGTAAAAGTGATGATCTCCGGGAAGGCCGTCGCGCGCAGCACCAGAAAGGACTTGCCGGACGACCCCGCGCAAGGCGTCCTGGACAAGGAGATCGTAACGGATCAGGTCAACCACCATTCAAACCGCCCGCCCACCGGACCAAAGTCCGGCTAAAATATCAAATCCGAAACGCTTGACCATAACTCTCTAATATTAAATCGTCCACGGTCTCTATTTGTTTGTTCTCTCGCATAATCTTATCCAAAAAGTCTGCATTTTTTTGGGATCTGCCCCTCTTGCGAAAGTGGAGGCTTCTGTTGCCAGGTGCCTCCGGACCCCGCCTTAAAGTGCTACCTCCAAGGACTTAATTTCGGTACCATTACCGCATTACGCGGCAACAGCCACCGGAGCATAGTTGTCGTTGGCAACTATAAGTTCGGCCCGATGACGGCGGAACCATGCCGGGCAAAAGACAGTCCTTTACACTCCCCGTCGAACCTATTTCGCCCCCGCCAAAATCCGCTCAATGTGTTAGATCGCATCGTCCACCGGATAATGCGGAACAGGCTTTGGTGGAGGCGCCGGGTACCGCCCCCGGGTCCGAAGAGCTTATTTCGACGCCGTTTATCGCCATAGCTGCACGAGGCAGCTCTTTAAATATAGCATGACAGCGCGCTTTTCATAGGGGGCAGGGGTGACTTAAAACAAACTGCCGGCACCTATGAGGATAGGCTGCACTGCGACGATAGGGCGGACCCGAAGCTGTTTAGCACAAAGATATGAAGAGCTAGGGCACTGCCTTTTGCCCGCGGCGGCCCTTGGCGGGGTGCCGCCGTCGCGGTAAGCTTCGGATGCAAGACGTGTGATGCATCGGCCGCCAATGTGAGAACGATGGCTTCAATCCGGCGCGGATCGCGGTTTTGGAAATAAGCGCTCGTAGACGCTTAATTGAGCTGCGCGCAAATCAGCGTCAGCATAGGAGGAAAACCAATGGCGGGCAAAATGGATTTTACCCCCGATGAATGGAAGACGCTTTTGGAAAGCGTGATGATGGCGGGGCTGGCCGTAACCGCGGCCGACCCAAGCGGGCTTTGGGGAACGCTCAAGGAAAGCATGGCTACCGCACGGGCGGTCATCGGCGCGAAACATGATGCCAATGCGACGGAGCTGATCAAGGCGATCGCAGGAGAATTCGAGACCGGCGATGGGCGGGCGGCCGCTCGCGATGGGCTGCGGACGCAGCTCTCCGGGAAAACGCCCCCTGAAATTGTGGCTAAATCCCTTGAAATCCTGAGGCAAGCGGCGGCCATCGTCAGCGCGAAGGCTCCGGCGGATGCCGCCGCCTTCAAGGGCTGGCTCCAGCATATAAGTCAAGTGGTCGCCGAGGCCTCGACAGAAGGAGGTTTTCTAGGGTTTGGCGGCGTGACCATTAGCGAGGCGGAAAAGGCAACACTCGTCCAGATCTCAACAAGTCTCGGCCTCGCGGCTTAAATAAGTCGGCTGGTCAACGATCACACATAGGGGATGGCGGCAGAAATTCTGCCGCCAGGCGAAAGTTCATTTAGTAATCTTTGATATTTTATGTTATAAATTATTAAACAGCATCCGCGCACGCTCTGTTCTCGGTTTTGACATGAGTATTTTTGTATGTCGGATTATTGCGGCGATAGCCGCAACGGCGGCTGTATTCGCATCAGCCTTCGCCTGCCCCGCTCCAGTCATGCATTTCGCACCAGCAGAAAACCTCGAACAGATTGATGTAGGGCTGATGGATGCTGCGCAACACGAAATCGATCTTGCGGCTTTTGTGTTGACCGACGGGGGAATCATGCAAGCGCTTGGGCGCGCTTCGGATCGAGGTGTTCAGGTGCGCATTTATTTGGAGGCAAAAAACCTAGGCAAAACAATTTACACGAAGCATTTTCAATCTCTTGCCGAGAATCAAAAGGTAAAAATACGCCTTAAAAGCAGCGATCCTTTCCTAATGCACCTAAAGGGCTACCAAATCGACGGCACCTTGCTACGCACCGGAGCCGCCAATTTTTCAGTTTCCGGCCTTAAGGATCAGGACAACGATCTCATCGTGATTCAATGCGAGGAGACTGTCGCGGCCTTCAAAAACAATTACGATAGTCTTTTTGAGCGAGGCATTAACATCGGCGATGTGTCTACGGCCAAGGTAAATCAATAGTTCATCTCTTCTTCAGCCGTCCCCCCGGCTTCGATCGTAAACCTAGATCAAAAATCTCAGTAGCACGGATGAGCTTGCGGTCAAACATTCCCAATTGCGCAAAATGCCATTAAAGGTTTGCGATGCAAACCTATCTCAAACTTCTCGCCAAGATCCTGCGCGATGGCGAGGTTAAGGCCGATCGCACCGGAACCGGAACCCGCTCGATTTTCGGCTATCAGATGCGGTTTGACTTGCGCCAAGGCTTTCCGCTCGTCACCACCAAGAAGCTGCATTGGAAATCCATCGTCCATGAGCTTTTATGGTTTTTGCGCGGCGACACCAATATCGCCTATCTGAAGGCGCAAGGCGTCGGCATTTGGGACGAATGGGCCGACCAAAACGGCGATCTCGGACCTGTCTACGGCAAGCAATGGCGCGCGTGGCAAGCCCCGGACGGGCATGTCATCGACCAGATTTCCGGTGTCGTGGAGGAAATCAAGCGCAATCCTTTTTCCCGCCGTTTGATCGTCTCCGCTTGGAACCCCGCTGATCTGCCGCAGATGGCGCTCGCACCCTGCCATTGCCTGTTTCAGTTTTATGTCGCTGAGGGGACGGATGGCAAAAAAAGGCTTTCATGCCAGCTCTACCAGCGTTCGGCGGATGTGTTTTTGGGAGTGCCTTTCAACATTGCAAGCTATGCGCTTCTAACTGCAATGGTCGCGCATGTGACAGGCCTAGACGCGGGTGATTTCGTGCATAGCTTTGGCGATGCGCATCTCTATCAAAACCATCTCGAACAGGCCCGCCTGCAACTCACCCGGATGCCGCGCCCCTTGCCCCGGCTGACGTTCAACCCCGAAGTCGTATCGCTCTTTGATTTCCGCTCCGAAGACATCATCCTCGAGGCCTACGACCCGCATCCCCCGATCACGGCCCCGGTTGCGATATAGGGGCGGCTCAAGGCGACGGCGCAAGGGCGTTGACGCTCGAAACCCAGTATGCGACCACGTTTCGCCGCGCAAGACTGATCGCGGGCGGTTAGCTCAGTTGGTNNTAGAGCATCTCGTTTACACCGAGAGGGTCGGCGGTTCGAGCCCGTCACCGCCCACCACCACGGCGCGGCAAGCCGCAAGGAGCTGAACGGCTTCCTTGGGCAAGACGCCGAACCTCCCAATACACGTCCAAGTTGCCTGTGTTTCAACTTGGACTGAGGCCGGTCTTTAGTTCACCGGCCGCAATTCTTTCATCAATTCCTGAGATATAGGTCCACGGTAGAATAACGGCGAGGGAGGGAAGCATGCTTATTCTCGTGTTGGGGATCGTCGTCTTTCTCGGCGTGCATAGTCTCACGGCCTTTCGCGAGACGCGGACGGGCCTGATTGAACGGTTCGGCGCGGGGCCATTCAAGGGCATCTATTCGTTGGCGGCCCTCGCCGGTTTTGCCCTCATCGTCTGGGGCTTTTCCCGTTATCGGGCGGAGGGGTTGATCATAATGTGGACCCCGCCCACATGGACTCGTCATCTGACCATAGCGCTGATGTGGTTCGCCTTCGTGGCGCTGGCGTGCATCAATCCCGCGCCCGGGAGGATCAGGGGCTGGCTGCGCCACCCCGTGCTGGTCGCCGTCAAGGTCTGGGCGCTTGCGCATCTTTTGGCCAATGGCGATGCGGGCGGCATGTTGCTGTTCGGGTCGTTTCTCGCCTGGGCGGTCTTCGACCGCATCGCCGTCAAGAAACGCGGCGACATGGGGGCGCGCCGAATAACATCATTCACGCGCGCCGATGCGATTGCGCTTGGAGCTGGAACGCTGGCCTATGTGGCAGTGATGGTCCTGCATCCTGTGCTCTTCGGGGTTGCCGTGATCGGCCGGTAAACCTCGCGTCGCGCGGCTAAGGCCGGTGCGGCGCTTGACTTGGCCCCGCGCCTATCCTATCCGGCAGATCTCCGAGAACGGGGTCGCACCGCTCCGATGCGGGGGAGTAGCTCAGTTGGTTAGAGCGCCGGCCTGTCACGCCGGAGGTCGCGGGTTC
>PLUZ01000577.1 GCA_003162995.1 Methylocapsa sp.
CATGTCCATGAATGGCTCCTGGCTGGTAATGACAGGCGGTCTCAGTTCGAGGTGCTGTCGCCGCTGGATGCACCGGCAAGCCGTAAGGCTCGCTGCAGATGATCTTCGATCTTCGGTAGAGTCTGACTCGCGAATTGCTTGAGCTCCGGGTCGCTGCCGTACTCGATCTCCTGTCGGAACAGCGCCGCATTTCCTTTTTGATACTCGACCTGACCGTTCACATAGTCGCGGTCGAACGCGGCGCCATGGTCCGCCTTGAGCGTGGAAATCATCGCGTCATAAGCGCCGTGCAACAGCGTGTTTGACGGAGTGACGTTTTTCCGTTGCAGGATCGCAGTCAGCGCGTCCGCGACTGGAATATGGCTGGTGACCATCAGGTGGGCGTAATTGCGAATGGCGGTGCTTCTGCCCTTCTTTTCCGCCAGCCGGCCGGAATCGACCTGGAAGGGAGCACCCAGATTGGCCTGGCCGACAAAATTAAAGTCGACAGCGTTGAGTGTCGCAGGCGCCTCCATCGGTGCGCCGGTCTGCGCATTGGCGATGTCCAACCCGGCAACCAACGACAGAAGCACGGCGGCGAACCCAATGCGTGCGATGCGCCTTGTCGCAAATGCTCGATTCATTGAGAATACTCCCTTCATCCGTAGCCTTGAACGCAGGTACACAACTTTGCTCGCAGCCATCTTCATGGTGCCGAACTGAGTCCGGGTACGCGAGTTCCGTGGTACCTAGGGGAATGCCGGCCGATGGGACCGGCAAAGCGGTTGTTATGCCAAGCAGCAAGGTTATGCCGAGTGGCGAGGGAACAGGCGCGCCCGTCCCAATCTGGGAAAAGCCAGCGCTGCAGCCTAAAAGCACGGTCGCGATTGCAGCGATCAAAGTGCGACCATTGCAGGTTGCTCCCGATTGCGCGGACGTCAGTACGCAGGCGGATAGCAGCTGTAGGAGTTGTTATAGGGGTAGCTGTAGCTGCACCCGTAGGCGTAACCCAAACTGGGCACAAAACGCCGGCCGCGGCCGAAAGCCCCGCCATGACCGCCGAAATGGCCAAGGCTAAAGTCGCCGCCTATGTGAGCGCCGCCGAACCCGCCCATGTGGGCGCCACCACCGAAACCGCCACCGTGTCCACCCCCGCCTCCTCCGCCGCGCGCAAATGCGTCAGCGGTGAGTCCTCCGGTGAGAGCGGCAGCCGTCGCCAAGACGATCACAGTCTTACGTAAGCTTGTTTTGAACGCGGGACCAACGACTTTTGCGAGACCCTGTGTAATGATATTCGTGTTCATGATATGAGACTCCGTTTTTGTCTGACGATGAAATATTTAGACAAAGCACGGTCGTCGTTCCATCGTACCTTCGGAACGCGAAGACAGCATTTGGTTTACGAACCTATACTTAGGTTTCGGTGTCTATTGTTCTCAGAAATCCGGCGTGAACGGTCTACGTTGACGCCGCGATCCTCGAAGAACGAATTCCGCCGCGTCGAGCGAATTGCAAACTCTCGGTGGGTGATACGGTTAGCCGAACTCAGGCAATACGTTCCGCGAACTCAGCTACCCGTCTGCCGAGCGGCCTAGCAGTCTCGAGATCGCCTGCTTGTGGAGCCTCCTCAGGCGAGGCGTCGGACGGCGAAACAGCTATTGCGCCGCCGAAGCCGGCCGTCCAATTCACTTCAGTGGGACCGTGCGCCTTTGTCTGCCCGTACTGTTGCGAGAGGGTCCAGAAATATTCGATGGTCGAGAACTTGTCGCCATTAACCGATGCGGAGTTGCTGAAACCTGCCGCGAGCTTATCCATCCATGCATGAGAGAGCCAAGGCCGGGAAGAGGAATCAACAAACTTTTTAAACTGCCAAGCCGGGCCACCCATGTAGGCCGGGCTACAAGAACAAGCCATTCGAGGTTGGTGCAAAGCTTTAACCGCTGCTCGAGCGCTGCGGCATCCCATCTCAACAGACCTCAATTGCCAGCCCGGCTTCCACTTTTGTCAATGCACCTTTTGGTGGCCGAGCGCCCATACATAGGCAGCCACGGCCTTGAGATCGGCATGCGAGAGTTCGGCCCCACCCATGGGAGGCATCGCGCTCCTATAGTTCTTTGGGTTAGGCACGCCATCGGCGATTGTCCGTGTGATCGCGGCGAGACTGCCATCACCCCATAGCCATTTGCCGCTCGTGAGGTCGGGCGCAAGCGGCGTGCCCTTGGCGTTCGAACCATGGCAGCCTTCGCAGGTTCCGCCGCCTTCTTGACCAAGAAACACCCGCTCGCCGCGCGCGACTTGCGCTTTTGTGGCGCCGGGCGGAACCGGCAGCGACGCCACGATCGCTTGGGCGCCGGCATTCGGATGGATGCCCTCCGGCGGTTCCACCTTCGCCGCCGACGCCGCTTCGAGATGGGGGGCGGGAGCGGCTTCGATGCCGGTTATCGCGACGCCGCCCGTAAACGTCACGCGCCAAATCCGTCCATGTTTGTCATCCGTAATATAGATCGCGCCATCGGGCCCGACCGCTAATCCGGAGGGACGGTGCGCGGCTCTGCCGGGTTCCTTGAAGGCTCCGGCGAAGCCGTCGGCGAAAACGACGAATTTCCCTGAGGGTTTGCCGTCCGCGAGCGGTTGAAACACCACATTATAGCCCTCTTGAGGATATGGAGCCCGATTCCATGACCCGTGGAACGCGATGAATGCACCTCCCCGATAGGCATCCGGAAACTGATGTCCGTCATACAAAGCAAGATCGTTGGGAGCCCAATGAGCCGGGAAGACAGCGATCGGGCCTCGCTTCTGTGCACATGGCCCGACCGCCTTGCCTCCGTCTCCACCATATTCCGGAGCCAGCACCAGCTTCTCCTGGAACCCGTCGTAATAGCATTCCGGCCAGCCGTAGTCGGCGCCCTGCTCCACGCGCAGCAGCTCTTCAGCCGGGAGATTGGGGCCTTGCTCAGGCCGGTACAATTTCGGCCAATTTTCGGACAACTGATCGCGGCCATGCTGAGTTACATAAAATCTGCCACCGGCGTCGAATGCGAAGCCCTCGCCATTGCGGATCCCAGTAGCAAAGCGCTCGGCCGGAGAGAAGCGCTGCCCGGTCCGGTTCGCATCGTAGCGCCAGGTGCCGGCGCGCGTCTCGAGCTCCGTGCAGGGATAAATCCCCGGGGAGTCAAGCGTCCGGTTCTTGACCTGGCAGGAATTGGTGGCGGAGCCGAGATCGACATAGAGATTACCCTGCGAATCGATCACAAACGGATGCATCGGATGATCGCCGTTAAGGGGCAGCCCCGAAACGATGACCTCGGGTGGCGCGGTTGGCACGATAGATCCGGCCGGAAGAGTGTAGCGCACGATGCGATCGTTCACTTCCGCGTAAAGCGCGCCATTGTAGAGAGCGATGCCGGTGCCACCGTGGCTGCCGTCCGCAACACTGCCGCCAAAGCGCGTGACAACGTCGGCGTGCCCGTCCCCCTTGCTGTCTTGAAGGGCTAGCAGGAAACCGCCAGCTGGAGGCGTATCGTTGCCGTAATAGCGACCGCTCCAGGTGTTGACATAAACAACCCCATTTGGAGCGACGGCAAGGTGCCGGGCATGGCCAATATTGTCAGCGAACACAGTTGCGCAAAACCCGCGCGGCAGCGTGATCCCGCCGTTGTCACCCGGGCAGGCTTGCGCGTCTGCGCTAGGCGCCCGGTTCTGAGTTTGCGCAACGGATGGCGAGCCCGCCAACACCAATCCGAGGAGCGGAAAAATCTTCGCGCCCCAACGATGGCCGGTAAGACAATATTTCATGATAATCCCTCGCCTATGACCGAAGGGGTCCGTGATCACACGCCTGGCTTGGAGCCCGAATGACCTCGCAAGCGACCTCGGGTGAGCGGCGCGCTCACCCGGGCGAGTGCTCCAGCTTTGTCACATTGGCCGGGAAGAGACGATTTTCAAGCGCAAGGTCTCTATCACGCCAACCGTAAAATGATGGCCTCCTAACTCATTTTTGCTCTTATTCGTCGTTGCGGCCCCGCTCCATGGAGCCTATTCTAGGCGACCCCCGCAGAGGAAAACTCCCTGATTGAGGAGAGTGGAATAAAAGATGGGGTTGGACCATCGCTGGCCCAGGGTTTCCCTCTCAAAGATGGTCGCCACTATCGCGGTCGCCGCCCCTTAATTTAACAGCTTCAGTGCTTTGATTTTCGATCGCACGGGTAGCGGGGGTTACCCGCGCCAAGCGGATCCTCGGATGACGCTGCAGAAATTGCCGCGGGTGAAGTGCGGATCCTTATCCGCGAGCACGTCGGCCTTGACGTTGCCGAAGGTCGTCTCCGGCTTGTGCTTGATGCCGTCGTAGAAGGCCTGGATGATGTCTTCCTTGAAATGCTCAGTACGCGGATGTGCATGCACCACCGCCTCGCGCTCCGCGTCGCTGTACTCGGCATATCTTAGCCCGAGCACATCCATTTCGACGCCAGCCGTCACTAGAGCTACGACCGGGTGCATGTGCTGCGGGATGCCCGGCGTCGTGTGCAGGGCGATCGCGGTCCAGACCGTGTCGATGTCTTGTTGCGCGATGCCGTGGCTTTGCAGGAAGTCAAGGGCGGCGTTCGCGCCGTCAACTTCAAAGCGCTCATCCGCGCTGCTGTGTTGATCGGTCAGGCCCATATCATGGAACATCGCGCCTGCATAAAGCAGTTCGGGATCGAATCTGAGTCCGCGACGCTTGCCTGCCAGAGCGCCCCAGTAGTAGACGCGGCTCGAATGGTGAAAGAGCAGCGGCGGTTCGGTGTCCTGCACCAGCTCCATTATTTCCCGAGCAAGTTTGCTGTCGGGAATTCTGATCCCCTCAAGATCGATATTCATTGCATGTCTCCTGCCGAATGACTTTGATCTACATGAACCGGTTCCTGAAGCGTTGGCGTCTTACTGAACGCGGCGAGGCGTTCTGCGCACATGCTACCACTTATGCCGATGAGTCGCTTCCTTCAATAAGTCCAACTAAAATGGGCACGGATGAGGTGGGGGAAGATCGAAGGCCACGACAGCGTGAGACAGCAGAACATTATTGAAAGGGCAGGAGTCGCCCTTTGGTCCCGGGGGTCGTGGAGGGCCAACTACAGCAAGCCCTCTGACGATATTCACGATGTCATTTTGGGTGACGGCCCCAGCGCTCTCACTAAGCTCCGACGACGGCAACGCACTTCTCGGGTTGAAGACGTCGGAGAGATCGTGGGCAGTTTTCTTCTGTTCCGGCCGCTCCATTGGAGCTTCCTTGGAGGTCTGCGACACTGCGATAGCGTCTGCACGTGCGCCGTCGGTGGGCTGTTGCGATCTGGCACCCTGGGGGGCGCTAAGTAGCACCAGGCTGCCGGCCAGAGCGCCTGGCGTGACTGCAGTAATGATCTCTACAACGCTTTTCTCGTATATCCTTCTCGATCGAGTGACATTGGTGTCCCCCTATGAGTATGTGATAAACTGAGATTCCGCTGATGGACGCCGCATTGAGCGTAATTCTGCCTCCCTTCGGTTTCCTATGCAAGGCGAAGCCGTTGCTCTTGCAGATAGGCGGGCCGTCACTCATAGGCGTGGCCCATTCAGCGTAAAACTCAATGATTTTATTAACAAGTAATAGTCGTTAACGCGTCAATGCCAACGCCGCAGCTCACTTTCACAGTTTATTGACCCGGTTCATAAGCGCGAAGGGGTTGACGTACATGTAGCGAAACGCGCCCGTTACCCCCTGCGGTGCTTCCCCCGTGAAACATTTTTGTCCGATTCAGGCCCAAAACATTACAATGCTGAAGACAGCAGCTTCACTTTCAGTTCGTAAGATCGCTCGATTTTTTGGTGTGCGATATAAATCGGGCGGCGGCGGCGCTTCGATGATGAAGGTTATTGTTGGAAGTCGGCGCCGGTGTAAGATTCACTCATATCGAGGTTCGAAGGAGCGACGAGCTAACCGTCGCGTTGGCGGCGACATAGCCGCAAACCGCAAAAGGAGAGAGCGCGATGGGTTTGTTGATTAACGGCCAATGGCGTGACCAGTGGTACGATACGTCTGGCTCTGGAGGACGTTTCCTGCGCAAGGATAGCGCCTACCGCAACTGGGTGACGGTCGATGGCGCACCCGGTCCCACGGGTCATGGAGGCTTTCCCGCCGAGCTTGGACGCTATCACCTCTACGTCTCGCTTGCCTGCCCCTGGGCCCATCGCACACTCATCCTGCGGTCCTTAAAGGGGCTCGAAGCAATCATCCCGGTGTCCGTCGTTCACTGGCGAATGCTGGAAAACGGCTGGACTTTTGAAGACGGCCCCGGCGTCGTACCCGACTCAAATCTTGGGGCCAAATTTCTTTATGAAATCTACATCGCCAGCGACCCAAATTACACTGGCCGCGTCACAGTTCCAGTGTTATGGGACAAACGCCGAGGCGCGATCGTCAACAACGAGTCTTCGGAAATAATCCGCATGATGAACTGCGCCTTCAATGCCCTTGGCGCGAAATCAGGCGATTACTATCCGGAGGAGCTTCGACTCGAGATTGAAAGCGTCAACACGCGCGTCTACGATACTCTGAACAACGGGGTTTACAAAGCCGGTTTTGCGACGAGTCAGACAGCTTATGAAGAAGCGGTTGAGCCGCTGTTCGAGACGCTTGACTGGCTTGAATCGCGACTGGCTTCAGCGCGTTACCTCGTCGACAACCGGCTGACGGAGGCGGACGTTCGCCTGTTCACCACACTCGTACGCTTCGACTCGATCTATTACGGGCACTTTAAGTGCAACCTGCGGCGTCTCGTCGATTATCCCAATCTATGGGCCTACACGCGCGATCTCTTTCAGACGCCGGGAATTGGCGTGACTGTCAATCTCGATCACGCTAAGCGACACTACTACGAGAGCCATCGCACCATAAATCCGACTGGTATCGTGCCGAAGGGCCCCATCCTCGATTTTATGGTGCCGCACGATCGAGCCGCGCTGGGCCGGGTTTCCACCGCAGCGTAAATCCTTGCCAAGAATTTCATGACGATAGGTGGCGTCAATTGGAGGTATTGCCGTGACCACAGGCCGCAGGATCTCGCGGATTTGAATTCAGCATGAGGGGCACTCTACTTTACCTGATGCGGAGAACGTTGTTGTCTGTGAATCGGGGGACGCTACCCAGAATGCCAGTTGAGATCGAGCGGAAATTCCTCGTCGCCAATGATGGGTGGCGCTCGGCCATCTGTGATAGCGAGAAGTTGCGAGATGGCCTTATTGGGGAGTTCGACGGATACAAAGTTCGCGTGCGACTTGGTGAGAACAGGGCGTCTATCGCCGTGAAGGGTCCGCGATTTGGGTCGCGTCGAACCGAATTTGAGTATGAAATCCCCAAAGTCATGCCGAAGCGATGCTCAATACTGTCTGTGGGGAACGGTGTGTCGAGAAGACGCGCCATAGCGTCCCTCATGCTGGGTTCATATGGGCGGTCGATGTGTACGAGGGCCAATTGGCAACCATTGTTCTGGCTGAGATAGAGCTTTCGGACGAAAAGCAGGCCTTCGAGAAACCGGATTGGGCCGGAACAGAGATAACAAATGACCCCCGATTTCATAACAGGGCCTTGTTTCGTCTGTGCACAGACGCGGGCCGTCCACTCACCGTAGCCGAGTTGCTCACTGCCGCGACGTGAGGAATGGAAATTTCTCAGCGGCTCAGGTGTACTCGACGCCTCCTAAACTTTTTATCAGCTCAGCTGGCAATGATATACAGCCACTATCCCTGCTTTGCTGGCCGTTCGGGAGGTTGGGGTTATTATGTCCGCTTGTGGCGCTGAACGTAAGCGCCGGCTCGGCTCACTTGCGGCAGCTATCTAAGGCATTTCGGAAAACGTATGTTCGTCGCGAGCCTTTCTCAGGCTGACCGATGGTGTTCTCTAATGGGTCAAGGGCGACTGCACAGGTTTGGGTGGTTAGCGCTTCCTTCGGGTGACTGCGTTCTCTGCGCGCTCGATGGCGCTTGACGGGGTCAGCTGGGCGCGAGGCGGCTTGGTTGAAACCGCACTGGCCG
>PLUZ01000110.1 GCA_003162995.1 Methylocapsa sp.
GAATTGTTCGCCCGGCCGCCTTCCGGTTCGCGCTCTTGAGCGTGATGATCACAGTCTCGTCCTGCGTCAAGATCGGCCGCGCGGTCTATATCGCCGTTGGCGCGGGTCATTGAGCAAATTTTCATGGTCACGGCACGGCGGCGACCGACGGGCAGCGGCAAACAACAGAAGAGAGAGAGGCGCCGCAGGAGCGGGCGGCATGCAATGGGAGTCATGAAACGGATCAAAAGCCTATGCTGCATTGCAAAACTTTAATGTTGCAGCGCAGCAAACCGTGCTTAAGTCTCTGTCTCAGCCAAGGCGGTCGTAGGGGTCTCATTGATCCACTTCCCGCCCCCGGCACCATTCGATGAGTAGGAGGCCAATCATGCTGCTCAGAAAAAGAACGATTCTTGCAATTGCATTTGCTGGAACATTGACTGGCGTATCGGCTATGCCTGGTTACGGCATAACCATGAAGCCCCTGCAGGGCGTCAGCTTCGATATAGGAACGAAACGCGCCGTGAGCTACTTCTTGAGCGATAATGGCGCATGCAAGCTCACTCTGACGCTGGCCGAAGTCGTCCAAGACGATGAGGTGAACGGTCTGACGGCCGCCCGCATGACGGTCGCCGTCGAAGTCGGCAAGGTTGCGCACTTCTATACAGCCGAGGGCAAGTCGTTAGAGTTCAAATGCCAGGCTGGGGCGCAGGTCATGAGCGTCAATGTGTTGAACCGGGTTGCATATTAGCGTCGCGGGAAGATGACCGGGGGGCGGAAGCCGGGTTAACGCTCCCCTTCCTTTGTGGCGAGCACGACGAACCAAGTGCCGAGGCCACAGCCACGCACGGCATCGCCACGAAGCATCGCACCAAATCCGGGAAACTCCGCTGATAATCTGGTGATAATCTGGGGTTGATCGTTCTCAATCAATTCCGGACGACCGCAATTGCCGCACTGGCGATCGTGTCATTCCTGCTCAGCACGCTCTTGAGAGCACGACCGCCATTCAGAAACTTCAGCGGGTATCCGGCTGCACCCGCTCCTCCAGTCCCTCATCCGCTTAACGCTGCTCGCGGCTACCAGAAGCAAGGATCTGGGGGCTCAAACGCCAGCGCCGGGGACGGGTGGCTCATAACGACGGCACCGCTCAGGGCAATGATTGTCAGGAATGCGAGGAGAAACTTTTTCATGACGGCCTCTTTAACTCAATAATTTGAAATGTTTCGGCGCTGCATCTCAAAGTTAGCTTTGAAGGATATTACCAAGCATGGTCGCACGGATCGGGCGGAGTTGCCGCTGCCGGGCTCGAATGCGTCACGAGAACGGCTCCGCTCAGGGCGGCGATCATCAGCAGCGTGATGAGAAATTTCTTCATGGCGGTCTCCCAAAAGCCAGCCGGGAATGCATCCAGCGGGTGATATAAGCGACCTGGCACAACGAATATGTACCAAAAGGCACACGATCCTACGCGGTCAAAGCGAACAATTGTTAAAATGGTGCGGCCAAGAGGACTCGCGCCAGGGGATTTCCATCTGAAATTATATAGAAATCAGCTATTCTCAAGCCCGAGTTATACCGAAATTATACTAATTCACAGAGATATTTTGGAGAACAAATTCCTCGATCTAAGCTGCGGCTAGAAGTCACGGATAATTCATGAGGGTATTGTAATAACGACATTCTCCCACTCAGATATAGAGGTTTCTAAAGCGTGATCCGCATTGAATACGCCGCCAGATTAATAATTCAAGCTTATGAACTCGGGCTCGAAGGAAGACTCAAAGAGCTTGACCCCTGCCAGCGAATTGCCGCCCTTGTGGATCTGGACCTCGCGAAAGCTCCCCCCAAGCTTAAAGAAATCGAGGAGAAAGAAAGAAAGAAAGATCTTCGGTTTAGGCCGATGCGCCCGCCAGCCCTAACCCGGTCGGTCTCCAATTCGGCTTCCATTGCGCAAAGCGGTCGGGCTCACATCAAGCTCGACCGAAGCTCAGCTTGGTCAACCTCTTTGGCAATCTTGAGGGCCATTGAACAGGCAGTTTCTGGCTCGACCGGCGCTGGATCATGGGCAAAATTATATTCGGCGAATAATTCTTCGGTAAAGCCAACGAGCATCGAAAATAGTGCTTGCCAAGCCAAAAAATCGGGCCGAAAAATGGGTCAACAATGCTGACCTACTTTAAGTGCTAGCCTACTGTCCCTCGGACTTTGGCAACCACTACTTACACCGTTGATTATACTACATAATAATGCTTGCCATGCTTGGCGAGCATTAGGGGGTGTCGGCAAGCACTCAAAAAATAGTGCTCGCCAACCTTGGCAAGCATTATTCCCCTCCTAAAAAGGTAATGCTTGCCAACTTGCCAGGGGAGTAGTACTCGTTTTGTTCTAAATCGTCGCTTCTTTTACCAAGAGTCTTTTCCGTCAAGCGTGGAAAAAGGACAAAACCAAATAAGGCAGGATTGTGGCGGCGGTTCGAATTGCGCGCTCGACATGGAGAAAAGGCAATGCTGAGATTGAATGAAGCGCAGTACTCGGCGCTGGTCGGCGGCAAGGCGCTTGGCCAAGCTAGACCCAGATCGAGCAAGCGGCCTTACAAGACCAGGGATTGGGAGGCGTTCGCACTGGCGCGGATCAATGAAGCCCAAAGAAGACTTACGCATTCGCGCCAGGCTGGCGTCGTCATATCGACCGAAGTGCTGCTCCCTTGTCCTTGAGCTTCCTAACAATTCCTTGAAGGTCAAGAACGCTGCGGGCGAGCCGGTCGATGCGTGTGACGACGAGGGTGTCGCCTTTCGTGATAAATTCGAGCAGGATCTTCAACTCGTCGCGGCCTTCGAGCTTCGTGCCGCTCTTTTTCTCTTCGCGAATCATTTGGCAACCTGCCGCAGTCAGCGCTTCACGCTGGTTCGTAAGATCCTGATCGCCGGTCGAGACGCGCGCATATCCG
>PLUZ01000097.1 GCA_003162995.1 Methylocapsa sp.
AAGAGGGAGAAGCTATGGGGCGAGCGGCGGGGGTCTGGCATCATCGTCGCTGGATGAAACTGATGGAGGTTCCCCATGCCCCAAGTTGATGACCTGAGCCGCTCTCTCGCCCCCTTTAATCAGGACGCCACTCTGACAGTGGTCGTTGAAATGAGCGAGGCGAGCTGGCTGGTGGCTGGAATGGTTCCCGGCGTTGATCGCCAACCCCTGAAGAAACTTCGGCCTGATCCGGATGCGCTGCTGCGGCTGGTGGAGCGCTGGCGTGATGAGGCGGTCAAGGCCGGCAAAAGGATCGAACGGATTGCGCTTGCCTTCGAGGCCGGGCGCGACGGTTTCCGGCTTGCGCGGTGGCTGCAGGCGCGAGGGATTGAGGTGCACGTCATCCATTCGACCAGCGTCGCGGTGTCGCGCGAGCATCGCCGGGCGAAGACTGACCGGTTGGACACGGCGATGCTGATGCGCGTCTTTCTGGGCTGGCTGCGCGGCGAGCGCGGGCATTGCGGGATGGTCGCGATCCCGACGCTCGAGGATGAAGATGCCAGGCGTCCGAGCCGTGAGCGGGAAAGTCTGGTGGGCGAGCGCACCCGGATCATCAACCGCATGAAGGCGATCCTGGCGTGGCTCGGGATCCGCGGCTTCAATCCCAAATTGCGCAAGGCGCCGCAGCGCCTCGACGCACTGCGGACACCGGAGGATCTACCGCTGCCCCCCAACACGGTTGATGAACTTCGGCGGGATATGGCCCGGCTCGCCATGGTCTGCGAACAGATCAAAGCGCTCGAGCAGGCACGTCTCGCGCATCTGGAACAGGCGCCCGGAACAAGGCCGCACGCGATGGTGCGTCTCATCGCCAACGTTATTGGTGTCGGCATCGAGACAGCCGACATGCTGGTTCAGGAGGTGCTATCCCGTGACCTTCGCGGCCGACGGGCGGTGGCCCGCTATGCCGGTCTCACCGGCGCTCCTAATGAGAGCGGTTCCCGGCGGCGAGAGAAGGGGTTGGCGAAGTCAGGCAATGCCCGGGTGAGGCGCGGCTTGATCCAGCTTGCCTGGCGCTTCCTGCGGTTCCAGAAAGACAGTGCGCTCGCACAATGGTACCGCGTGCGGACGGAAGGTCCGGCCGCCGCACGTAAGACGAAGATGATCGTGGCGCTCGCCCGCAAGCTGCTCATCGCGTTCTGGCGCATGGTCACGGTCGGCGAAATCCCGGCTGGCTTCGCGTTGCGGCAGCCGGCCTGAGCAGGTCTGCGAGGAAACCGGAACAAGCAGTTCGGCGTCCACTCGGATTTTCCCGACTGGCCGTCGATGATCCGAGGCGGCGGTAACCCGGACGGACGGTTGGCTCCGATGCCGCAAGGAGAATGGGCCCGCCGCCTCGGAGCCTTGCTGCCGAAGCGAATGGTTGCTTCATGGTTGGGATCCAGCTGCACGGATCCAACCGGATACAAGGACGCGGCGCAAGTGTTGCCCGCGACGGCGGGCTCCCCTCGGATCTTCTGAAAGTATTGACCGCAGCAAGCGACTATTTGAAACGGAAGAAGTCCGGAGAAGTCAGGAGGCGCGATGGCTTGACAAACAAATCCCCATACAAGACCGTCCATGAAGGAATTCATCAGAATTGGCGTCGATCTTGGCAAGCGGTATTTTCAGATTCATGCGCTTGTCGACGAGAAGGGCCATGCGGTGACGCGAAAGCTGCCGCGTTCGCAATTTTTGGCGTTTTTCGCCGATGTCGCTCCTTGTCTCATTGGCATGGAGGCTTGCGGCTCTGCTGCCTCCCTCCCCTGCGCACGCTTCGCCGGTCTCGGCTGAATCCAAAACGTTCGCCTCGTCAACGAACGCCCTTAACGCCTGTCGTGGTGAAGCATTTGCTCAACGTAGGAACGCAGCACGGCATTGATTTTAGTTTGGTAGCCCTTGCCCTGACGCCGGAAAAATTCCAGCACGTCACTATCAATCCGCATATTGAGCACGGCCTTCGGCTGCGGCAGTTCAACAGACGCTTGCGCCCAATCGACCACCATCCCGGCCTCGTCGGGATCGGTGGCAATCCCCGCTTCGATCTCGGCTTCGGTCATCGCCGCCGCGCCCGTCCAGTCGCTCTTGTCCTCGCCGCGCGCCTGCATCGCCCGCAACTCTTCATCCGTGTGCTTGACGATACGCTCTTTCCTCGCCATCGCGCGCCCTCCTGAATGAGATGATCCGGCGGCCCTCATCACGCCATGTCCAGACAACGGTGTAGAATTTCCCGTCGATCATGGCCGTCGTGACATACCGCGCCTCGAAGGGATAATCAGATCGGGCTGTGATCGTCGCCCGCCCGTCGAAAACCAACCGCACAGCCACAAAGTCGAGCTTGTGCTTGGCTAGGTTTTGCTGCCGTTTGTCTTCATCCCATTCGAACATGTGTTGCCTACACGTTTTGTATATACATTTCAAGAGTCCTTTTTCGCGACGATCTCACCACCGGCGGGGACTGTCCAGAATCTGGGGGTTAGGCTGCCAATGCCGTAACCGGGGCAATTTTCCGGGCGGAGGGGGAGTCAGAGTCTGCAAAGTGTGATTCAAGCTATGGATGACTTTGCCGCCGCCTGATTCGTTGGAACGCTTGACGCATGCCGATCTGATCGGCGTGGTTCGCGACCTGATCGGCGAAGTGACGCGGATGCAGGCGGAGACCGAAAAACTCGGTGGGGCGTTGGCGAAGCTTCGGGTCGAGCATCAGGCTGTGAAGGATGAGCTTGCGCGGCTGAAGCATTTGCCGCCGCGTCCGCCGATCAAGCC
>PLUZ01000056.1 GCA_003162995.1 Methylocapsa sp.
CCCCAGAGTTTTTGCCGCTCTCTCCTGCTTTACGGTCGCATTCTGGTATATCATTCTGCTGGTATCTGACTCTTCCGGCGTCACCTTCCACTTGTGGAGCAAGGCGAGCACCTTATTATTCACTGCCAGGTGATCCCGGATCATCTCCTCGGCGAAGGACTCAACTGCTTTGTTTTCCGTCTTCTTCAGCGCGAGAATGGCCGTCCCAATGTCAGCCGGCAGGTGAACACTGTCAACTGGCCGCGAATGTNNAAGACGCTCTGGCCAAAGGCATTGCCGATTTCTGGGCGATACCGTCATCCATCATTTTCCTCTGCCTAGTCTTCCCGCTCTTCCCTATCATCGGCATTATTTTCGGCAGCAAAGCTCTGCACTTGCTCTTTCCGATCATGACGGGGTTCGCAATGGTTGGCTCCTTCGCGGTGATCGGCTTGTTCGAGGTGAGCCGACGACGGGAACTCGGCCTTGAGACCTCTTCTTTTACTCCCTTTATTGTTCTCCTCTGGCCGTACGCTTTTGACCTGCGACACTCGCCCTCGCTCCCCTCGATCCTCGCGCTCGGCCTTGTGCTCCTGGTGATCTTCATCTGCTGGCAGGTATCAGCCGAGTCGCTTTACGTGTGGCTTTTCGGCCCGACTCCGCCGGAGTCCCTCAGGGTATTCCTTAGCGAGGTCCTCACCACACCCAGGGGCTGGGCTCTGATCGTTCTCGGGAGTGCAATCGGCTTCGTCTTTGCCGTGATGGCGCTGAGCATCAGCGTCGTCTCATTCCCCTTGCTCCTCGACCGCAATGTACGCGTAGCTGTGGCTGTTCGCACGTCTGTCGAAGCGGTGCTGGCGAGCCCAGTCACGATGGCGCTTTGGGGATTGATCGTCGCGGCGTCCCTGGTGATCGGTTTCTTTCTGCTGTTGGTTGGCCTCGCGTTCGTGGTACCGATCCTCGCACATGCGACTTGGCATCTCTACCGCAGGGTCGTGGAACGACCCCCTCCGTAAACGGCGGTGATAAACTTCGAGGTCGTGGCCGTTGACGCAGGGCGCACGGCATCGGCCCGAGACGGCCCGCAAAACAGCCGTGGCTTGAACACCACATGTCAGATTAAAGCTTAGCTAATGCAATTTAGCTCTCTCTCCATTTCGCGAGCAGTTCACGTGCCTCATTCAGCGCGCGCAGCGTGTCGTTTAGCTTTTGCTGGTCACCGCCAGTGCGTGGCATCGCATCCGAAAGATGCTGGATGGCCTCCACTATCTTGGCCATAGCATCGTGGATTTTCTGCAATTTCTCATAATTATCGACCACTACACTGGCCATAGCATCGCTGGTTTCTTTACGCGTGTTCATTAGTTTTCCTTTCCTGTGGTCACGAATGAACCAAGGCGGCGTCCACGAGTATGATCGTCATAAGCCCGAGCGCAAGACGCCGGGGAAGTCGAGCGCGAGGAGAATTAGGAAGTTCATTTGGCTACTTGATGCCGGGATTGCGTGGCGGAACGGTAAAAACCGGCATTCGCCAGATAGCCCCTCTTTCCAGCCCAAACTGCGACGGGTTGGCATTTTTGGCAAGTCTGAAGTGCCGTGCGCATTTTGGACGGATGTCGAGCGGGCAGGCAATTCCTCGCCGAGCGCCAAACAATGTTGTCAATCGGATTCCATTGCGGCCTGGTCCGCGCTAGATCTGACCCTACATTTCCGGATTCGAACGTTCGCAACTTCTGTTGTTGCCAAAAGCGATCGACGATTATGTCGTCGCCGACAATCCCGTTCGGTTCATCGACGCCTTCGTAGGCGGGCTCGATCTCGCGGCGGCCGGGTTCAAGTCGCGGCACGCCGAAGGCGACGGGCCGCCTCGGCTATGCGCCGGGCGATCTGCTCAATTTCTACTTTTACGGCTATCTCAACCGCGTGCGGTCAAGCCGGCGGCTTGAGGCCGAATGCCACCGCAATATCGAGGTCATCTGGCTGTTGCGAACCTTGAAGCCAGACTTCAAGACCATCGCCGACTTCCGGAGCGACAATCGAGCCGCCTTCCGCGCCGTGTTCCATCAATTCACGTTGCTGTGCCGGGGAACTCAATCTTTTCGGGCGCGAGCTGCTGGCGGTGGACGGCACGCGCATCAAGGCGGTCAACAACAAGAACCGCAACTTTACGAAGAACTCGCTGGCGAAGTTCATCAAGGCGGTGGACAAGCGTCTGGACGCATTCGCAACGCGGGACAGTCCCCGAACACGGCGCTGACGGAGGTCTCCAGCAAAGAGTATGAGACCAATCTCGATTCGGACGATCTTGACCACGGAAACGCACAGGCCGATCAAATCATCGCCGATAATCTGTCGATCTGTCGCTTAAAAGCAATGTTGTCGAACCAGCTTGCCCTTTAGGGGAATGACACGCCGGTTTCGCTGACCAGCGACGGCGGCGCGCAACTCTATCTAAAATCTCAACCCGCATCGGAGGAGAATACAACCTTACGTCCTTAAGATCGCATTCTTCACCGATCAAAAAACAAACAAGGCGGCCTTCGCCGGATGAATACGAGGCGGCCATTCGCAGGGCTAAATCAGGGGCGTCCTCGATCGCGTTGAGTGTGAATTCCTCATGCGTCAGCTCTGGATTATCGAACGTAACGGCTTACCATCTGGGTTCAGATGCTTCGTCGGGCGACGATGAACAGCGTCGGAACGGCAAGGTGAACTTTGCCGTCAATTTGCGGCGGGTAAGCCGCGCTGATTCGCGCTTCGTATTCTTCGAGAAATCTTCGACGTTCGTCTTGATCAAGCTGAGCGAGAAATGGTCCGAGGCCACAGCCCTTCATCCATTCCACGATTTTTGAAGCGTTATCCAGCGTATGAAAGTAGGTCGTGTGCCAAACATCGATTGAACCGCACGCGGTCGCAAGGAAGCGATAGTAATCCTTGATTGAGCCAATTCTCGGTCGGGATGTGGCTACCGGCATCAGCTTTGCCGTCCATGATCCCCCCGCGGCAACCATGCGCATGAGCGCGCGTATCGGCTCCTGAAGAGTGTCCGGCATATGGACGGCGAGGCAGCCGCCAACCGTGAGCAGCGACGCCAGCCGCGGAAAAAGCGCTTCGTGGTCAGGCAGCCATTGCAGACTTCCGCTGGCGAAGATGACGTCGTAAGGTCTGCCCGGCCTCCAATGGGCTAGATCGATTTGTTCGAAGTCTACATGCGGCAATCGCAATTTGGCCGCTGCCAGCATGCCGGGTGATAGATCGAGTCCTCTAATATGCGCCTCAGGAAAGCGATTCACCAGCAGTTCAGTGCTGTTGCCTGGTCCACAGCCGATGTCCGCACATGTCCGGGGATTCTCATTGGATATCCGGGCCAGGAGATCGATTGCCGGTCGCGTGCGCTCCTTTTCGAACTTCAGGTACAGAGCGGCGTCCCAATCTGTCATTTGAAACCTTCGGCGTCGGCGCAGGATGTTACCCGGTCACGGCTTTCGCTGAGTTTTCTGAGAAATGAAGACGATGAACCGAGAAAACAGCGCCGAGGCCAAATCGGCGACGCGGTGGGCGGCAATGCCCACGACGCCATGTGGTCGGGCTTCTTCGGATTTCGACCGAAGCAAAATGGCGAGAGTTGGAAAAACGGTGACCGATATGACAGCCGCGCCCACCAGCGCGGATGCATTCTCGGGCAGCATGTCGCCCGTTCGCACACCCAAATAAGTCATGGCGACGACAAGTGGCAGAGTGGTGGAAGAAAAGAGAGCAAGCGGAAGCAGATCGCGCTCGGGGAGCACGCGTGTGTATAAGAGAACCGGAGGAACGCGAATTAATAGAAAGCCCGCGCAAAAGAGGATAAAGCGGAAAAGGTTCGCTGGACTAGTCACGAGTGCGGGAAGGTCGAATTCGACGCCAGTCGTTATGAAAAACAATGGAATCAAAAATCCCGAGCCGATCGATGTCAGGCGATACTGGAGTATCTCCACCTTGGTCAGCATTGCGATCATCATTCCGGCCGTATAGGCGCCGAGAACCATCTCCATGCCGAACTTATTGGCGAGCGAGATGAACCCAAGGAGAATCAAGATCGAAATTCGGACCGGCAGAACGGAGCTATCGCCCATCGCGCGCGCTATCATGCGCGACAGTCTCTCCGAGCGCAGGCTCCTTGCAAAAAAGATCGCTTCGATCGCGGTTGCCAGAAAAACCATGCTCAATAGCGTCTGATGCAGATAGTCGTGCTCACGAGACAGCGCCACCGAGACCAGGATTATGGGGCCGAGTTCGCCTATAGCCGCCGCTCCGAGGACATAACGGCCAAAATCGCTTGCGAGGTCGCCGCTTTGGCGGAGAATA
This sequence comes from Methylocapsa sp., assembly GCA_003162995.1. Classification (GTDB taxonomy): domain Bacteria; phylum Pseudomonadota; class Alphaproteobacteria; order Rhizobiales; family Beijerinckiaceae; genus Methylocapsa. Next base: position 4,327 of record PLUZ01000056.1, read on the forward strand.
GGAATGAGGATGCCGAATGAGGTCGTCGGCAACACAAGCCCGACGAGCAAAGGCGTGCGCACCAGTCCCACTATATAAAGCGCTCCTATAAAAACACTGGTCAAGCCTAATGACGCGAGCCACGCGATTGCGCCAACACGAAGCGGCGCGGTTCCAATTTTGCCCTGGTTGAACTCGAACTCGAACCCCGCCTGGAAAAACAAGAATATGAGGCCGAATTCCCCGAGAAATTCGATGGCGCCCCCACTCGTAACCCAACCAGCGCCACTTGGGCCGACCAATATTCCAAGCACTAGTTCCAGGACAACCACGGGCGTTCGAATTAGCGCCGGCAATCGGGCGAGCAACGGCGCGAGAACAGCTATGAAGCCAATGACAAAAAGAGCATGAAACTCGCTCATGATCGTACCTTTCGGCGGATCGCGGTGACCTCAATCCTCAGGCGCCCGAATGCGCGAGCCAAGCGACGGCAGGAACTCTAAGATCGAGTACGATCCCGGCCGTCCTCTTCGAACCTTCTTCGATTCGACGTCTGAAGGCATAAAACATAACATGAGCACCTTCAACTGGCCGAGGCTCACGTGGCCGGCCTGGGCTTTAAGACCTGATAAGCCTGCTGACGGAGCGGACCTAATACCCCAGCTTCAGCTTCAGGCAGTTTGAAATATAGACCTGCGGGCTGAGAGCGCCCCGCGCTATTGACAAGTAAAACCCACGAACGTGACAAAGCCGGCACATGAGTGTTTGACGTGAAGAAGTGCTAAGGCCGGGCCAGAAGGCCGGAAACTACCGGCAAGAGTTGGCGGGAAAAGGCGATGACGATACGGATCGAATGGCAGATCGGCTTTTGGATCGGCGCATTTTTACTCCTTGTTCTGCTGCTCTGGCTGTTTAGCGGTATGCTTCTGCCGTTCGCCGCAGGCGGCGCGCTCGGCTATCTTCTGAACCCCCTCGTCGATCGGCTGGAGCGGGTTGGTTTCGGTCGGCTCAGCGCGACGCTTTTCATCATGGCTTGCTTGGTTCTCGTTCTGGCGCTGATCTTCGTTCTGATCGTGCCCGTTCTTTGGCGCCAGCTCGCCAGTTTCATCGAAGCCATGCCGGCTTACGCCGTCAAGTTGGAAGGGCTGATTTCGGTAGCGTCCGAGAACCTGGAGAGAGAATATAAGCTGGGTCTCGGCAACAATACTGGCCCTGACTTAGGAAACGTCACCAACAATCTCGTCGCCCAGGCGGCCCAATGGGCGGCGTCCTTTCTGAACTCAATTTTGACGCGCGGCGAGGCGTTGATCACCCTGGTTTCGCTGCTTGTCGTGACGCCGATCGTCGCCTTCTATATGCTTCTCGATTGGCACAAGATGATCGCGACAATTGACAATTTGATACCGCCGCGGAACCGAGAAACGGTGCGGACGCTCGCTCGCCAGATCGACGCCGCCATGGCGGGGTTTTTGCGCGGCCAATCCCTCGTCTGTCTGTGTCTTGGTATCTGGTACGGAGTCGGCCTGTCGCTGATCAGGCTCAATTTCGGCCTTTTGATCGGCATATCGGCCGGCGCGTTGAGCTTCATTCCCTATGTCGGCTCCTTGACCGCCCTCGTTTTGTCCTCGGTGGTTGCGATCGTCCAGGGTTGGCCAGATTGGAGGCTGCTAGCCATGTCGCTCATCGTCATTTTAGTCGGGCAATTTCTCGAAGGGAATATTTTGTCGCCGAAGCTAGTTGGTGAATCCGCCGGGCTGCATCCTGTATGGTTGATTTTCGCGCTTCTGGCTTTCGGCAGCCTGTTCGGTTTCACCGGCCTCATTACCGCGGTTCCTTTTGCTGCCGCCGCCGGAGTGATCTTGCGTTTTGCCGTGAATCGCTACCGCGAAAGTAATCTTTACGTGGAACCCGGCGGGCACAGCACCAAATCTCTTCTCGACTCCAAGCTAGCTCGTCTCGACGACGGGGACCGTTGAGATGGTTGGGGAGAAACCCCATCAGGCGCGAATCCCGAACCGTCAATTGATGCTGGAAGTCGTCGGACCTGGTGCCTTGGAGTGGTCGGGTGTTCTGTCTGATCGTGATCAGGCATCGATCATTTTTTCCCTCGAAATTGGCATGGCGACAAGAAAGGTTTGCAGCGGCGTCTTCATTGCCGGCCAGGGGATCGCAGACTAAGTGCTAGCACCTATCTCATCGCGCCGCACGTCCATCTCAATCCTGTCTTGGTGATGCTGCCGCCGGCTATATAATCGGCTTCGCCTTATTCTTGGTGTTCGCCCGATAATACGCAAAGAGTAAAACGGCGAACGCGACCAGCACAATGGCCACCAATAGGAGGAGCAGTGTTGATTCTTCGAGCCAAGCGACAGCGGGGACGCTAAGACCGAGTACGACCCCGACCAAACAAATGCGCCAAGAGTCAGTCTGGATGCCAGCCGTAAACGTTCCTAGCGCTAACAAAGCGAGGACCATGAGCGCACTGGCGTCGGCATTCATCATCTGTTTTACGTTCGCCGCAAACACAAGAGCCATCGTAAACATAACCGCGGTCCAGTGAAGGGCCTGTTTCCGGACAAGCTCCCAATGCGCCTCCGGGTCATCATAGTCTCGCCAATGGGCGACCACACAGATTATGCCGAACAAGGGGCCAAGTACCATCCAATATAACATCATTGCCGGTCGATCAGCGCTCGTATAAGCTGCGCCGAAGAGGGCGACGGTCAGCATCAACAAATAAGGCCAATCGCGGATCAAGAAAGAGCGAACTCTAGAGCGTGACTCTTTGGGGCCATCATCGTCTGATTCATAATCAACCATCGTGCAAGCTCCGAGATGAGGACACGGCGCTGTTCGTTCGACCAGGCCGTTCGGTCGACTCGGTTATTCTAGCGCTAACGGAATTGAGCGGATAGCTCGATCGATTTCGTGGAAATTACGATATTATGGCGCAACCGCATCAGGGAATAGAATCAATGCATTGCTAGAGACATAAGCGTCGCAATAGCGCAGAGAATCGCCTTGGCCTGTTCTTGGATTTCTGCCTGGACTCAGCAGTTCGTCCTTATATTAGCGTAACCCGCCAATGCCTCGCTGCCTGAATAGCCCGCGGTACCTGTGCTTGTTTAAAACTCCGAAAGGTCGAGAAGGTCTAGAGATTTTCGCGCCACCGCCATACCGTCGTGGGCATATTCGCAATTCTTTCCGCCCTTGTTTCCCTGCTCTCGTTCCCTATTCGAAGCCGCGTCGATATCAAGACACCCTCGCAAAGCCTCCAAGCAACAATGACGCATGGGGTCATCGGGTTCGAATGAGGATTTATGTCACCTGCTTGAAGTCGTCGCCTCGACGTCTGGCAATGTCTATACTGATGAACTAACGAGGTGTGTGTCGCATCTTACCAAGTGAGCCGCCCCGATGCTGGCCATGAGTGACGCGTTTTTCCAAAGCGAAGCGCTGACATATGCCGTCGCGGCAATAGCCTTCCTCGCCGGGGCGCATCTTCTCCTATTGATCTTTCGCCGCGCATTCCGGCACCGACTTCGCGTGCCGGCAAGAGGCGCGGGACATGGCAATGCGGAACTTCTTGGCATAGCCAAGTCCTTTGTGCTCGACAGGAAGCGCCAGCTTCTCTCGGTTCGCCGCGACAACGTCGAACATCTCATCATGATAGGAGGTCCAAGCGATCTAGTCATTGAACCGGACTTTACCGCTACCAGCGGCCACGATCCGAATGCAATCGGCGAGAGCTGGCCGGGCAACGACGCCCCAGTTACGGCGCGATTTGGGTGGATAGGGTCCTATATTCAACCGGCGTCGAGGATTTTCATTGGCCCAGGCTTGTTCCAGCTGGCCGTGGTTTCCGGCATTGCCGGAGCGGGCACGGG
>PLUZ01000348.1 GCA_003162995.1 Methylocapsa sp.
GTGCACCTTGCTGCTCCAGTTCCGCGCCGAGCCCCAACGCCGTCGAACATGCGGCCAGCGACCTCGCCTCGGCCTCTGCATAGAGCCCCAGCTCATCGACAACCGCGGCTCCGAGCGCCTCCTCGAAAGCCTCCCGGTTCGAACGCTCAGCGAAATTCCGCGGCGCCTCGTCGCCCAGGTTCGATTGGAAAATGCCTGCCGCGCTCACAGGCAGGAAATCTTCGTAAATGATTGGCTCGATCTGAACATAGCCAGCTTGCAAAAGTCGCTCGATCGCGCGTGGAAGCGAGGGGCTGCCTGCGTGGCTCAAGCCTTTGGCCGTCGGCGAATAGCGGAAGAAGCCGAGCTTTTCGGCACGCAGCGTGGCGTAGTCTCCCGGGAAGGCCTCGAAATGGCACCTGAGCTCTTCCGCATAAGCTGCGGCGTTCGAGCCATCGCGTGCGAGCGGCGCCGAGGCGCCCGCGGCGGCGAGAAGCCGATCGTAAAGAGCCCGGCCTCTGGCCGTCAACGCGAGGCCGCGCTGCTCGACCTCGCCAAAGCGCGCGGCGTGCACGCCGCCCTCACGCGAGTTATTCGCTCCCTTGAAGGCGATCGGCTCCTGAAGCGCCTTGAAGCTCGTCTGACGCAGGAGGATCGCGCGGTCGCGACGCGGCGGACCCTCGACAATCGCCTTCGGGTTCATGTTGGAAGCGGTCATCGCAAGTTGGGCCGCGTCAATGTCGAGCGTGCACAATGTCAGATGGTTGATGTGCGGCCCCATGAAGCAAACGACGTCGGCAATCAGCGGATGCGCCTTGTGAAGCTTGTAATAGACCGCCGCAGAGACGGCCGCTTCGCTGCGCCAGCGGAAGGTCTCGATCGCCTCGCAGACAAATTCGCGCGCCCGCGCCTCGTCGAGTCCACCTTTCGTCTCGAACACGCCGAGAAGCTCCCGACAACGTTGCGTAAGAATATTGCGCCGGGCAAGGATCGCCGCGGCCTCCCGCCGCAGTTCGATATCCTCGATCAGGTCCAGGCGGAGCAGTGAGGTGAAGACGCGAAAGGGATTACGCCGCAGCGCCTCTTCCTTGATGGGCCGGAAGGCCGTCGAATGCACCGGAACGCCGGCGGCGGAAAGATCATAATAGCCGACCGGCTCCATGCCCATGACGGCGAAGAGGCGGCGAATAATCGACAATTCCTCAGCGGTTCCAATCCGGATCGCGCCGTGGCGTACGATGCCCAGGCGATCGAGTTCGCCGGCCAGCCTCAGCTGCTTCTCGAGCTCGGGGTTCCTGGCGAGCACCTCGCCGTTGACGTCGGCAACAAGCTGTATCAGCGCGCGGTATCGCGGCACTTCGGATTGGTACATGTCCGACATCGAAACGGAAAACATCGTGCGTATCGCGTCAGCGGAAACAAAGGCAGAAGTCGTCACGCCACATCTCCAATTCACGAACAACGAAGGACGGTCAAATCCGTATCCGAGGCCATCTGTGAGGCGTTGGTGCATAGATAGATAGCAGATTGTAGTTGATCATCATCTCGCTCTTTGAATGGCGCAACCAGAAGCATGGCAGCCGGTCATGCCGCTGCCGGCGGAAACTTCATCTTGCGGTTGATGCCAATATACATGACATCGCCGCTGTGAGATTGATCCCGGACGATGTTGGCGCCGTCTCTCTCATTCCTGATTTGCTCGATCAGATTGGGAGCCGGTCTGCTCGATGACAGGGGATGACGCCTATGACGCAAGTTTGTTTATAATGATATCACGAAGCGTTATCCTGCAGCCACCGTCAACGTCCCGCCCCACTCGTCGGCCGTTTCGAGTGAGACCGCGGTGACACGGCGTGACAAGCATCTTGAGAGCCTTGTCATGCGTCTCAGTCCAGGTGAGATAAAACGACCGGCAAAGGGAGAAACAGAGCCCGGATTCTATTTTTGCGCCAAAGCGGCTCTCGGCGGAGTAAGCAGTGCGGCGGCTAACGGATTTCGGCCGGTCTCGTACAAGGCGAACCTGATCGCTTCGCGTTGGGTCACGAAAACCCGCTGCGCACCCTGGGGCTGACCGCTGACGGTCCAAAGCCCGTCCAGGTTCGGTGCGACGACAAAGTAGTGGCCGCGCTTCGGCGGCGACGCCAGAAGGCGATTACCCGAAACGGTGTGGTCCATTTGTGCTCCTCCACCGAGAGGCCGTGCCATGCATTCAAAAGGCCGGTGGGTTGTGCTCTTTAATAAGGACAGGACGCCATATAAAATCGATGGCTCGCAACCCTCCAGATTCATATAAATCTCATAGGTTGGCACCTGGAGTGGCATAAGCATTCCTATGCTTCTTATATGCCGCGAATGTTCAACCTCTCTCGAATTGCTATGCCAAGGGGGGCAAGTCCTGTGCATCGACAACAGACAAGATCCATTTGGATCGGGAAAGTGAGATGAGTGTTTTGCACGACATCGAGCCTTGTAGACCGGCACCGGACATCCTGGAAGAGATGATCCATGCTTCCGGTGCGAAGAGCGCGGATCGGTTGACTATCGCTGGAGGAGCATATCTCGATCTGCTCATCGGCCTGTGCCGCCGCGGTTTCGCCTGCGTGAGCTGCCATGCCGCGGATCGGGGACCGCCTGCCGGAGAAGCAGCATCGGACGTGCTCTGGATTCCCGAGGTCAAGAGCGAGGCTCAGTTGCTGACAGTGATCGCAGGCCTTGGTCGTAACCTGCGGCCCGACGGCATACTCCTGATTAGACAGCAGCGCCAGTTCCCAGCCGGGCGTTTACGGCGGCTCGCCTCGCTTCTCGCCGAACGCGGCTTCGTGCTCGAGAAGCAAACAGCGCCGGCCAGCGGCGGCACGATCTTCTGTGCCCGCAAACGGCTGGTTGATCAAGTGCGATATGCGGCCTGACGGGCGTCGATTACCCCGTCATTGCATCGCGAATCCACTCCTCGCGATGTCCCAACGGAGACGCAAGAATGGCTGCGACCCTCCGAACATTCGCGGCATCACTCCGGCCCCGGGGATGGACCCGGAAAGGGATGTGGAGAAAGTCCCGGTGCCAAGAGAAACTGGATCCCCGGAACCTGCATCCGCAAGGAGGATGATATGGGCCACACAAGCGAAGACCGAATGTGTTGCAACCCCGGCGCCGCAACCGCCCAGTCCTTGGTGTCACCGCCGCGCATGAAGAGCCATCTTTGTCTTGCCGCCTTGACCGGATACGCTTCGGCACTGCCGACACCGTTCAAGGGCGACAGCATTGACGAAGAGGCCTTTGCTCGCTTCTGTGAATGGCAGATTGGACAGGGCATCGCCGCGCTCGTCGTCGCCGGTACTACCGGCGAAGCGCCGACGCTGAGTATGGTCGAACACCGTCGCCTCGTCCGTATCGCGGCCGAGACCGCTGACGGGCGTGTGCCAGTGGTTGCCGGGACGGGCGCGAATGCGACGGCTCATGCCATCGAGCTTGCCCGGCAAGCCGAGCAGGAAGGCGCCGACGGTCTGCTCGTCGTCACCCCTTA
>PLUZ01000564.1 GCA_003162995.1 Methylocapsa sp.
GACCAGATCTTCCGCATCGACCACTTCTTGGGCAAAGAGCCCGCGCAAAACATTCTCGCGTTCCGCTTTGCCAACGGGCTGTTCGAACCGATTTGGAATCGCGACCGGATCGATCATGTGCAGATCACCGTGGCGGAGACGGTGGGCGTGGAGCAGCGCGGCAAATTTTACGAGGCGACGGGGGCGCTGCGCGATATGGTCCCGAACCATGTGTTCACGCTGCTTTCGATTTTGGCCATGGAGCCGCCGACAGGCTTCGATGCCGCTGCGATTTGCACGAAGAGGGCCGAAGTCTTCGCCGCGATGCCCGCCATCAAGCCGGCACGGGCGGTACGCGGTCAGTATGGCGCCGGCACGGTGGTAGGCAAGCGGATGAACGCCTATCGGAACGAGCCGAACGTTGCGACGGAGTCGAACGTCGAGACCTATGTCGCGATGCAGCTCGAGATCGACAACTGGCGCTGGGCCGGNNGGGTGCCTTTCTATTTCCGTACGGGAAAGCACATGTCGCAACGCAATACGGAGATCGCAATAAGCTTCAAGCAGGCGCCCTATGCGGCATTCCACGACACGCCTGTTGAAGCCCTGAGGTGCAACTGGCTTGTGTTGCACATTGCGCCGGATGAGGGGATCTCCCTGCAATTCGAGATCAAACGTCCGGGGCCGGTGGTGGACCTCGCNNGAGCCGAACGCCGGATACGAGACGCCAATCCATGACGTGATGATCGGCGACCCCACCTTATTCATGTCCGCCGATATGGTGGAGGAGACCTGGCGCATCGTACAGCCGGTGCTCGACGTCTGGGCGGTGCAGAAACCTGACTTTCCTGACTACGCGTCGGGTAGCGACGGCCCAAGGGCGGCCGACGAGCTGCTGACGCGCGACGGAAAACGGGCGTGGCGGCCGGTGGGCCTNNCCTTCTGCTGGCGGACGTGGACGGCATCCTGGTCACCCAGGACGACGTGCTGACCGAGGCGGCGAAGGCAGCGGCCCGGGTGCTGAAACACGCCGGCATTATCTTCACCATCACCCGCGGCCGCCCACCACGTGGCATGAGCATGCTGGTCGAGCCTCTTGCTCTGCAGAGAGCCGTCGCCGGCTTCGACGGTGGCGTATTTGTCAATCCCGACCTCTCCGTAATCGATAGCCACAAGATAGATCCCGCGACCACCAAGCAGTCCGTAAAGTTGATCGTGGACCGAGGGCTCGACGTTTGTGTCTACATGGATGAGGAGTGGTTGTCCCTGATTAGGCCGCGCCACATGTGGCGCACGAGACGTGGTGTGAAGTTCGACGCCAAGGTTGTGGCGTCCTTCACGGGCGCCTACTTGGCGGGCATGGTGAAGTTCGCTGGGCCTCCGACGCTCTGGATCTGGTCGCCGACTGAGAGAAGGTGACGCAGAACACCCTGGGTGAGAAAGCGAACGCGGCGCGCTCGCAGCCGTACTATCTCGACGTGACCACCCGCAAGCCGATAAGGGAACAGTCGTGGCAACTCTATCCAAGCTTCTGAACATTTCGTCCGCACATATGGTTATCGCGGGGGACATGCCGAACAACTTCCTCATGGTCCCGAAAAGCGGCTTTCCCATCGCCATGGGCAACGCCAGTGACGAGGTAAAGGCGCGGGCGAGCGCAGTGACCGACAGCAACGAGATAGAGGCTTTCCGCCACAGCGGTGCGGAAGTTTGTTCTGCGCCCGGCCGGCGCATGACTCCCGTGACAGGAATATGGCTGTGGTGCCCCGGCTGACGCCGGCGCGTCGTCACAAAGGAGCGCATGATGCGACCTGATCGTCAACCTCAGCGCGTGTGGTCCGCAGCCATGGCGCACACCATTACCGGGCCGGTGATCGCCATTGTCATGGGCGTCTCCGGATCCGGCAAAACCACGGTCTCTGCCTTGCTCGCGGCCGCGCTCGGCTGCCAATTTCAGGAGGGTGATGATCTGCACCCAGCCGAAAACGTGGAGAAAATGCAGGGTGGCACGCCGCTAACGGATGCGGACCGGTTGCCCTGGCTGCGAAAGATCGCCGAAGAAATCGATAGCTGGCGCGCGCGGGGCGATTCCGGCGTGCTAACCTGCTCGGCGCTGGAGCGTTCCTACCGGGATATCGTCATAGGCAATCGCCCAGGGGTGACGCTGGTCTACCTCAAAGGATCGTACGACCTCATCCGCCGGCGCATGGCCGCAAGGCACGAGCACTTCATGCCGGTGGCCCTGCTCGACAGCCAGTTTGCGACACTGCAGGAACNNGGAACCCACACCAAACGAGCATCCAATCACCATGGACGTTGGCGGCCGCCCAACCGAGATCGCCGCCGAGATCGTGCATCAGCTGGAGGAGCGGCAAGGTAGCGGTAGACGTAATGAATCTACATCGCGGGTGGCGGCAGCTGCGGAAGCCTCGACAGGAAAGCGACAATGACACCCCAGGTAAGAGAAATTCTGAGTTGGCATTTCGCGGATCATGCTGGAACGCCGACCGCTCTGGCCCGCTTCTTGAGCGACGGTCGACCGGCGGGCGGTGGCAGGCTCATGATTTTGCCGGTTGATCTTGGCTTGGGACAGACCCGTGCAGCCCATGCCGGCGGGGGAGCCGGCTCGATCATTGGCTGTAACTCTTTGCAGTGTCGTACGGACGAGGCTATCCGGATGCCGGGCGCTGTAATGGATGTATACGCATCGCCGGCAGTTTCAGCCGGAACGTATTGAGCGCCGGGGAAGCCATGGACAGTCTCGCACCGCAAAGGCCGATTATCNNCCATCAATTCTGTCGGCGGATTTCGGCTATCTCGCCGCGGAGATTTGCGCCGTCGATGCGGCGGGCGCCGACTGGATCCATGTTGACGTCATGGACGGTCGCTTCGTGCCAAATATCACGATCGGGCCGGTGGTTGTCGAAGCGGTGCGACGCCACACGCGGAAACCGCTCAATGTGCACCTGATGATCGTCGAGCCGGAGCGCTATCTCGCCGACTTTGCCAAGGCCGGCGCCGATCATCTGCTCGTCCAGGCGGAGCCGTCCGCGACAGTCCATCTCCACCGTGTTCTCTCGCAAATTCACGACCTCGGGAAGAAGGCTGGCGTGGTGCTTGATCCCGCTAGCCCAATCGAGATGATCGAATACGTCCTCCATCTCTGTGACGTCGTACTCGTCATGACCGTCAACCCTGGCTTCGGCGGCCAGAAATTCNNTCCTGCCGGAGATGCTGCCCAAAATCCGCCGTTTACGCCAGCTCTGTGAAACGCGCGGCCTCGATCCCATCATCGAGGTTGACGGCGGACAAAATCATGAAAGCGCCGGTCAGGCGATCGAAGCGGGCGCGAACGCCATCGTCGCCGGGTCCGCAATCTTCGGATCGCATGATTATGCTGCCGCGATCGCCGGTATCCGCGAGGCCACCGCCCGTCGGCCTGGAGGGCGCTCTCATGACCAGCCGGGGACCAAACTGGAAAGCGCCGATCCGTAGATCCTGTCGCGTCGGGTTGGGGATTGGATACTCGAATCGGGGACAGCGCGAGGTCAAATCCCCCGTGGTTCAGACCAAGGCAACCCTACGACGAAGTTCCGCGTGCGGCATCTAGCCCGCGCATCGGAGACGGCTCAAGCGTCAATATAGCGCCAGTGTTCCGGTCCAGCTGCCTCACCGCAAGCATTTACCCACGCCGCATTGCACGACGGGTCTACCACGCACGCCGCGATCCCTTGGCAAGGGTCATAAGAAATTGCACGCCAATTCCATGCATTAGGGGGGCGCAATTGGCCCGCCTAAGCACACCCGAAGCGTCTGGTCACTGCCGAGATCGTGCGGCTCACCGCTTACGACAAGCGTCATCGGCTATCCTGCTTCCAGCGTTGCTTCGAGGTGTTGCTTGGCCCGCTCGATCCTGATCTTGAGGCGGCGGTTGCGCCACTGAAGGCTGAAGCCAAGGCTGCGCCAATTCGCCGGTAGCTGTGGATTGACGGCTATGCCGTCGCCGTGCAGTGACAGCCCTGCGAAACCGAACACTGCCGTCAGCCAGA
>PLUZ01000572.1 GCA_003162995.1 Methylocapsa sp.
CCCATCCATTCGCAAAGATAGCGTTTGAGAACATTCTTAGTCGGCTCGAGATCGGCCGCGTGCATGGCTCGGATACCCTTTGCCTCGGGCAGCACATCCATCCTCCGATAGAAGCCCTCGACCAAACGGTCGATGGTGAGGGCACCACCGATCCGCTCAAACATTGAAATCTCCACCGCGACGTCAGACATCATTCACTCCAAACGCTCTCCTAACCACACGCCGCGGCCCGGCAGACTACTGCGCTAGAGCGCTTCCCGATCGAATGATTTCATTTGATCGGAAAGCGCTCTAGTCGAATGCAGCCGCGGCACGCCGTCACTGTTCCGAATACCATGTCAGATCCGGTTGAAGCCGTTTCTCCGTCATGTCCCCAAGCAAGGATCCCGCCAACGCCCGCAGCCTCTCTTTGTGGGCCCGTGTCGATCCGGCATAAGCCAAACCCAACATTGCCGAAGCAAAACCGGCAGGCGCGGTTCTCCCGCACCGCCACTTGCGCGTGGCAGCGCGCTATTCATTCATATTCGGAAGCAGGATCACTTCAGCTGGTGCCGCAGGCCCCTGACCCGCGACGAAATCCAGCGCGGACACGAGCGACAATCCGCCGCCGCTTTCCATCAACACGACCGCGTCCGAAGGCATCCGCGTGAGCTCTTCGATCAATTGAGCAACCGTCACCGCACTCCTCCTCTGCCACCGTGTCGACCTGGCGTCACACCTCTGAATGATGCACACCAGTTTCGTCAAAGCTCATGACGACCGGATCCTCCTCCAGCATGGTGATCACGGCGCACTTCAGAATGCCATTGTCGTAATACTCATAACGATGGGCAAGCTCGACCTCGCCGTAGACAACCTTCTCGAAGCTCGTGAGCGCGCCTGATGTGTTGAAATAGGCGCGGATGAAGGTATTACGATTCGAAAGTGCTCCCTCTGCGATGGGATTCACAAGATTGAAGGGCAATTTGACACCGGAATAGGACACAAAATACCTACAACACTCAGGCGTTTCCTCCGCCATGATGACTCTCCCTGGGTCATTCGTCACCGCGTCGCGCGGCTGGGTCCAGCCTCAATCGGGATGGATCATGATTTCCATGGTTTCGTCGGCGACCTCCGCGAACGGATCAGGAATTCCATCATCCTCGACGAGTTGAATGCCGCAAAGGCAGACCTCCCCTTGGATTGCGGCGACCGCAACGGGTTCAAGACTTGCCGTTTTACACGGTCCATCGATACAAAGCCCCGTTTCGATCTCAAATTTCGAGCCATGCCTGCCGCATCTGAGAAATTTCCGGTCTTCGTCGAAAAAAGCCCCCGACCCCACGTTGAGCCAGAGACCCGCATGCGGGCAGCTATTCACATAGCCGAAATACTCTTGTGCATTTTTGCGGACAATCACGATCGGGAATGGTCTGCTTTCCCCGGCCTCATTGACCCGCAAGAGACTAAATGCCTTGGCACTGCCGGGCTCGATACTGCTGGTTGCGCAGATCGCCCAAACCTCATGATCCCCTGTTGACATTCCCTCACCCCCGTTGACCAGGATTGGTATCGACCCATTGGCCCACTGACTGCCGGAAACGCACGCAAAGCCAAGCTGCGCCCATACCTCAAGCGCCAACCTTCCGCATGGACTCACGTAAACGAAAAGGAACCGCTCAGCTACGAGGATTTGCAGCATGTCATAATCGAAAAAGTCGAGCAACTTTTTCGCGACATGTTCTAAAGCGCCGATAGCGTTTTTGGGCCTGCGAGTTGAGGGTAATTCTCCCGCAAAACACGCTCGATCTTCTTGCAAAGGCTTGAGTCACTCGCCGCGCCCGGACCCACGAAATCCGTCCCCTGGTCCCAGATTTCGAAGAAACAGTGCAACCGTTCTTCATAGGCTGCGTCGGGAATAGTGCTCAGATCATTCAGCTGCGCTAACCCATCGTTGGTGACTTCGAGCCGCCAACTCCGGTCATCCTCGACAGAACCAAGCAATGAGCTCACATCGGCGGTGGACCAGTCTTTTTTGAGATCGAATGCCATATTTGTCTCTGTCACATATAGAACAAGGATCGTGGACACGCTTTGCACGCATCCCGCTCATCGGATGTAGTGACACGGTATTTGCATGAAGCATGCCGGTTGCGCTTGAGCGGTTTTTTCCCATCATTCAAAGATCGCGGCCGGAGATCCCATGAAATTCTATATGACGCCCGGATCATGCTCGACCGGAATTCACATCATTCTCGAAGAACTCGATGAAATCTTCGAGGTCTATATCGTGAACCTGCCTGCGGGTGACCATTTCAAGCCGGACTATGTCACGGTCAATCCAAAATCCACCATCCCGGCGCTGGTACGCAAGGATGGCAGCACGCTGACCGAAGTGCCGGCCATTGCCTATTGGCTCGCACGAACCCATCCGCGCGCCAAATTATGGCCAGAGATGCCCGAACTTGAGGCGAGGGCTCTCGAGACCATGGCCTATGTCGCTGGCACCGTTCATGGCCAGGGCTTTGCCCGTATCTTTGCCACCCAGACATTTGCTCGCAATCCGGAAGATCATCCGTCCATCCATAAGCTCGGCCGGGACATCATCGACAAAGGCTTCGCGATCATGAATAATGCGATCCAGGGCAAGGCCTATGTGGCAGGGGCGTTTTCAGTTGCCGATCCCATTCTGTTTTATGTCGAGTTCTGGGCGGACAAGACGAATATTCCGCTGCCCGAAAACCTGGCCGCTCATTACCGCCGCATGCTGGACCGGCCAGCGGTCCAGCGCGTGCTCCGCGAGGAAGGCTACAACCCCAAGATGCTAGGCCTCATGGCTGGTAAGCCAAAAGCAAGTGTTGATGCCGGGAGCAAGCTCGATGGACAACAAATGATGGAGACAAGTTCATGACAGGAATGACGGTTGTCGAAGATCACAATCAGGACGATATGTCGCGGAAGGCAGGTTGCTATCTCTATGTTGATACGAAGCTTTGGCTCGAAGACAATATCGTGCATCGGGGGGATGGCCCCGCGGTGATTTTTCCAGACGGCGTTGGACGCTGGTACATCCACGGAAAAGAAGTAACCCGCGACGTGAAAACCTATTTCATACAGAATAAATGGCCCATCGAGCGCGGTCTCGATACGTCGGAAAAACGCGCCCAGTTCTCGTCGCACTTTCTGAAATAGAGCGGCCTGCGGATTGAACGATTGGCGTAGCGTTGATGTTGCTGCAGCCCTGCATAAGGGCCGCAGCGTAACGCAAACACTGTGGCATGTCGTAAATCCGACGTGGGTTATCGTGCCCGCGTCTTGCCGGAATAGGAATCCTAAGTGAGCTACAAGAAGAGAAGTACGACGTAGAAGCCGTCAACCGCACGCTTATTCTTCTCGTGTGGCCGTTCGTTGGTCAGGCACGGACCTTTCAAGGCATGTGTCCGCACGCCAATAAGATTTGGGCCGATGCTCGCTTCGAAGGAAAGGTTTTATCCTGCCATCATCACGAATGGGAATTCGACAGAACAACCGGCGGCTGTATCAAGGGCAAGCCATGCAAACTTGCGGAATTCCCGGTCGAGATCAAGGACAGCGAACTGGCCCGGTCGCACAAACCGGAATGGCAGTCGAGCCCCCGCGCGCGAATAGCAGCAAGAATTCGATTGCCGCCGTAAAGGAGCCCGGAGTCGTACACATAAGGTGGGCAAAACTCCGGGGCTGGCTTATCACGGCTCTGTTACTCCATACCCTATGCAGCAGCAACACTCTCAGTTTTTAGAGCGTCCACTACAGTCCGTGTAAGGCGAAACACGCCGCGCCCGCCAGAAAGCGCCTGATACTCCATACCAGCCTTATCGCACAAAGTATTAAACCAATCTTGCGGGCTCACGCCCGGCGGGCGCTCACTGATCTCGATCACCGTACCATTTGGTGCGAACCGCACATGAATCATGACATTGGCGGAATCCATCTCGCTCTCCCTAAGCTCTATAAACCGGAACCAAAGCCTAGCAGCTCAACCTTGATATTCTCAGTGCCCAGCACCTTTGCCTGACAGGCAAGGCGCGATTTCGAGCCCACACCAACGATGGAATCGAGTTTCTCGTTCTCTTCACGAGCGACCTTTGACACACCCTTACGTCCCTCATGAACGAAGATATGGCATGTGCCACATTGTGCATTGCCTTCGCAATTGTGAGTCAAATCCACTTCGGCCGCAAGAATCGCCGCAAGCAGTGTCGTTCCTTCCACCGCTTCAATCGTCTTGCCTGACGGCATAATCGTAATCAATGACATTGAACCATTCCTCACTTCTCCGATTTGTTTTGTGCGACTTGGTTGGTTTAATAAATCGCCGCTCCCGCCCCGACATTGATCGAAGCGTCTTTCATGGTCGCAACGATGAAGGCAATTTGATCCTCCGTGAGATGCGAGTGAAACGGCAGCGCGACCGCGCGGTCCGCCACTTTTTCCGTCACGAGGAAGTTGCCGCGGCGATAGCCTAGCTCGAAATAATGCCGCTGCAAATGAAGCGGACTGCAATAAGCGGCGGCTTCGACTTGTTCGACACGCAAATCTTCGATGATCGCATCACGGCTCGATCGCGAAAATCGCGTTCCTAAATGCACGAGATACAAAAACCAATACATTTCCGTTACTTCAGGAGCCACATAGGGGTCCTTGATCCCTTCGAAGGATTGAATATGGGTGAAATAAAGATGCTCAGTCAGTCGCCGCCGCTCGAGGATCTCGTCAAGCCGCTTCAACTGCGCCAAACCAAGCGCGGCCGAAAGATCGCTCATGCCCGCCTGGTAGGGTGCCGTCGCGCTGACAACGACAGACGACCGCTCTTGCAGACGGTGCGCGCGGTGGCGGCGCAAAGTTACCGCGATATCGACATCATCCGTTACCACCATGCCCCCCTCACCGCATGTCAGCGGTGACGGTTGCGAAAAATCAAAGATGGCGGCATCGCCGAACGTCCCCACCAGCGCGCCTTGATATTTGGACCCGATCGCCTCGGTTGAATCCTCGATAAGGATCAGGCCGTGCGCCTTCGCCACAGCACGCAAGGCNNACCAGTGTGCCAGCCCAATAGTCGATATCGGCGAACACCGGCATTGCGCCCGACAGGCTGATCGCATGGGCGGTTTCCCGGAACGAATAGGGGGAAGCGATTACCTCCTGCCCTGGGCCAATCCCAAAGGACAAGAGGGTAATCAAGAGACCCATCGTGCCGCTCGGCACAGCGATCGCGTATTTCCGCCCAAGATACTCCGCGAACGCAGCCTCGAAGGCCTCGGCGGCAGGTCCCGTCGAAATCCTCGGCGACCGTAATACAGCGTCAACCGCCTCAAGCTCGGCAGTCGTAATATCCGGATCAGAAAGCGGAATAAACGAATTGTCTGCTTCCTCGGCTATCACATCGTCGAGATCGCCGAATTCTTGCACGGCATCCTGGCCAATCATGGGACCGCACTCCGTCGTGCAAGAACA
>PLUZ01000064.1 GCA_003162995.1 Methylocapsa sp.
TCAGCGTTGTTATGACTTTTTGCGTTTCCATTTCCAGCTCCTTTGATAGGCGTGGCCACCAGTTATTCCCAATAATTACCATCCCTGATAAAGACCTTCATGTGCGGGCCGTTGTTTTCGCCTGTCCGGCTTTATGAAACGCAACGAAGGCGTCGCGGACCTGATTGAACAAACGGGGCGGGAGGAAGCCGAATTCATAGCTGTCGGTTCTCGGCACTTTTCTCAGATCACGGCCCGTCCTTGCAGCCCTCTTCGAGTCCGGCCCGATGTTCGTCATGCCAGACGTATGCGTAGGAGGCGGTGCATTGTTATTTGACCTAGACTCAACAGTCGTGTCCGCAACGTCTTTATCACAGGAATGTATCGTCTATTTTCCCGAGGGGGCAGCTGCTCCGCCTTGGGTCCCGGGCATCGCCTCAACACCGGCTTCGCCGCCGCCGACCGCGCCGCCCTCGCGGCGCTGTTGGTCGCTTTCATACCTTTTTTCAGTAGAGGTGCTCGGTTCGACGTGTTTTCCCGCCGCAGGACCGGTTGTAGTGCCAGTCTCCTGCGCAAAGGCAACGCCGCTCACGAAGAGCGACGCGACCGTGCAAAGCGTCAGCCTCAGAGAAGCACGAATGGCCATGAAGTTTTCCTTCCTTTCTATGCGCCATTTACTCTATGCGCCATTTACCAACGTCGAGGCGGGACATTGGTTGCGTCTGGACCCCGACAACCCCTTTCATGGAGGAACTTCAAGATCGGTCTTTAGGGGCGCAAATCGTCAATATATGCTTGTAAAACAAGTGCTTACCGCGCGTCCCGTATATCTTGATTTATACACCATTGGGCGGCCTGAGGGGTTGCCAGACCGGTTTGTGCCCGAAAGTTAAGATACGCTGGCGGTTAGCGACGAGGAGGGCGACTTGACTACCATCACAGAGCATTCGTTAGAGGCGGAAAACATTGCTCTCCGCGATTTCCTAGGGCAGACCAGGCTAGACGTGTCGCGGTTGCTGGCACAGGCTGGAATCAACGCCACGGAGACAGAGGCTGCCGAACGATTGCAGCGGCTGCTATTAGAGGAATTGCATCATCGGGTGAAGAACACGCTCACCACGGTCATGGCGATTGCATCGCAAAGCTTACGAAACGCAATCGACTTGGAGCACGGACGGGAAGTCATTTCCCACCGGCTCATCGCGTTGGGGCGGTCCCATGATTTGCTTCTTCAAACGAACTGGACCAGCGAGCCTTCCGGCAATCGTGCACGCCGCCATTGAGCCCTTTAACACGGGGCACCCAAAGATTTGTCGTTCAAGCGTTTGAAATTGACGTTGGCCCGGCTGCGGTTCTGTTACTCGCGATGGCACTGAATGAACTGTGCACTAATGCCGTGAAGTACGGAGCGCTTTCAAATGCTGAGGGACATGTCGAGATTACCTCAATGCTTGACGAAGACGCGCACCGATTTAAGCTGGTCTGGGAGGAAAAGGGCGGCCCCATTGTAAAAGAACCGACGCGGCGCAGTTTTGGCACGCGGCTCATCGAGCAGAGCCTTGCCCGACTACTTCATGGGGATGCGCGATTGCGGTTCGAGCGCTCGGGCGTTATTTGCGAGTGCGATTTCCCCCTTGCCTCATTGCGCGCGGTCCATTCAGACTAAAGCATTTCAGCCACGCTGATTAAGAATCAGCCGTCGAGGCCGCATTACGTCAATCGCGTCCGGCCAGGCTGTCGTTCTCGCTTGGATTCTCAAAACCAGCCGAATTTTCGGCTCAAAACCGATGTGCATAATTCTTGCCGTCGCTCAATTGTCGNNAGCTGATCCTTCGTAACTCGCCAAGATTCACAGAACCGTTCTGACTCGTGAACGCCGGATCACTGCCACCGCCACTCTGTTGAACGCCACTGATTTGATGATCGCCACTGTCATATGTCGTCAATTTGTTGTCTTTTTCGATGAGAAGCCGCCGCGCCTTCGAAAAAAAAGCATAACGCATGCTGTTTTGCGATCCGGTCGATGACGGTTCGCCCAAATCGTTGGGCCACCATTGCTCGCCGCCAGACATCGGCTTCATCGGCTCCATTGGTTTCATAGGTTCCATAGGCTTCATACGTTGCATATTCGAGGCTTCCTTGGTTTATATTCTTGCACGCAACGCATCAGGTCAAAAGCGGTTGCGGCTTAGTTTCCGGCTACGGTCGAGAATGCGCCGGCATCGGCGCTCATAAGCTTAAGAGTGACAGATTCCGTGACTGTTAGATAGGGCTCCGCCGCCACCTGCGCCCACACCTAATCTTCCTACTCTACCAGCGGCTCCGAATTCTGACTCATGGGGGATTCCGCGATTGAGCGACTTCTGATTCATTGGCGCGGGGAGGATTCGCGCCATGCCAGCTGCGGTGAAATTGCGGACGGACTATTCGGTTGACGAGCTTCGGCGGCTTGCGAAGGGCTCGAAGGACGCCAATCAGAGTCGCCGGCTGTTGTCGCTGGCGGCGGTCCTGGAAGGGCGCGCACGCTGTCCTGCTGCTCGATCGCGCAGGCTGGCATACGACGACCAAGCTCCGCATGCCGAAAAACATTACGCCGATCTTCCTCCCACCGCGCGCGCCGGAACTCAACCCGGTTGAGAACATCTGGCAATATCTGCGCGGCAACTGGCTTTCCAACCGCGTGTTCCACACCTACGACGCCATCATCGACGCCGCATGCGAGGCTTGGCGAAAGCTCATCGCTGAACCCCAGGCAATCACCTCAATCGGATCCGCGATTGGGCGCACATCGGTCAATCTAAATGACCGTTGGTATCAGTTAGCGTGTGCTGTTTGTGGTAGACCTCGCCTGTTGTCTCCAACTGCTGCACGAGCTTGATTACGCGCCCCGGCCTGCTATCAATGCTGCCTGCCACATTGCGCCGGGATCGACCTAATAAAAGCGCGAGAATCAGACATCACGTGTAGCCGGAGACGCATGCCGTGCGAAGTTTCAACCGCACTCTTAG
>PLUZ01000022.1 GCA_003162995.1 Methylocapsa sp.
CGACCTACTGATTACAAATCAGCTAGAATCAATTTCCCGGGATTACCCACAAGTTCTCGCTTTTTCTATAAGATATTGAATTCATGCTATAAAATCGGAACAGCCGCAACCCTGTATTACCCTGCCTGCTCCTTCAATTCCCTGTAGCGTAGTTGCTATGTGGTTGCTATCTTTAAACAGCAACCACCGTTGAACGAGTCCATGCCGCGCCTCACCAAACGCTTCGTCGAAACTATCGAAGTCGCTCCGGCTCCCGTTTACGCCTGGGATGACCAGCTCGCGGGGTTCGGCGTCAAGGTCCTCCCGAGCGGTCGCCGAAAGTACGTCTGCAAATATCGTCTCGGCGGCGGAAGAGCGGGGCGCGACCGCTGGTACCTGATCGGGACGCATGGCCAGCTCACTTGTGACCAGGCCCGCGAAATGGCCATGCAGATCCTGTCGGCCGTGGCGCGTGGGCAAGATCCGCAGTCCGACCGAATGGCCGCGCGTGAGGCCCCAACTCTCGCGGATCTTTGGAACCGCTACAGCACAGAGCATTTGCCGCGCAAAAAGGCGAGTTCCGGCATCGACGACAGTCAGAAGGCCCGTGACTACGTCTTGCCACGCCTCGGCCGACGCAAGGTCGCCGAAGTCACGCGCGCCGATGTCCACGACGTACATCGCGACCTTGCCGATCGACCCTATCAAGCGAACCGTGTGTTGGCACTGCTATCAAAAATGCTCAACCTGGCGGAAGCTTGGGGTTATCGACCCGATGGTTCCAACCCTTGTCGGCACATCGAAAAATACAAAGAGCAGGCACGGCAACGGTACCTAAGCAATGACGAATTGCGCCGGCTCGGTGTGGCGCTTGACGAACTCGAAGCCAACAGCGCCCACGGCGTTTATGCGGCAGCGGCGATCAAACTGTTGTTGTTGACTGGCGCGCGGGTGAACGAGGTGTTGCAGGCTCGTTGGGACTGGGTTGACTGGGACCGTAAGTGCATCATCCTACCTGACAGCAAGACCGGCCCGAAACCCCTCTTTCTGAGCAATCCCGCCTTGGTGGTACTGCGTGACCTTTCTTCACGGCCGGAAGCCGCGACCAGCGGATTCATCATCAAAGGTCGGCTGGCGGGCAAGCCGCTCGTAAACTTGGCGAAGCCATGGAAAGGGTTGTGCCAGATTGCTGAACTCGACGGCGTCAGAATTCATGACCTCCGTCATACCGCGGCGAGCGTCGGCGTCGGTCATGGCCTCTCTCTGCCGATCATCGGGCGACTGCTTGGGCACAGCCAACCGCAAACAACAAACCGCTATGCGCATGTCGATGGAGATCCCGCTTTATTGGCGATCAATACGATCGGCGAAACCATCGGGACGGCGCTTGGCATCCCCAGCGACACCCACGCCACACGATCGCCCGGCGGCGAACAATGAGCTACACCTGATCAGCGTAATTGTTCCAATGTGCGCCGAACCGCAAGGCAATCACTTTTTTGCTTCGAGAAATTGGGTTCAATTCCAGGGGCGGGCTAAGTGAATTCAGCAATTTCAATGTTTAGTAGATGGTAGGACCTTCATTGTTCTCGAGCTTTCCAAGGCTTTCCATCGGCTTTGTCCCATCGGCCCGTTCGTTTGACAGAGTTTGAATAGGTCGGCGCGGGCGGATCCTCGAAAATCCGTTTGGCGTGGTCTGCAAGTCGTACGCTCAGCAGACGATCGGGATCGTGGCGGACAGCGGGACAGGATCGCCGGTGACGCATGATAAGCTATCCGGGAGGCGGCTTTGGCGGATTGAATGTGGACGCTCTTGGGAAATACAAAATGACGGACGACAAGGTACCCGTAATAAGTTCAGACATTTGAATCCTGTTTTGATCATACTCATCTCTTGATATAGGAGAATCGAGACTGTGCTTGGCGGGCTGACGAAGCTACTGAGGCGAATTGCACTGCTGCTCGTCGTGATCATCGTGGGGCTCCTGGCGTTCCGCATCTATGATACGCAACGTGGACCACCTCTGGAGCCCTGGCACACCTACGTCCCGCACGAGTTGACAGGCAAAGCTCTCGATCACGCCGATTGGACGGATTATCTCAAGGCCGAAGACAAGATTTTCGCGGATGTGAAGCGTCACGTCAGTCAAATACTCGACGCGGACGAGCGCATACCGATCAATCGCTATTTCGAAGGCAGTCCCGTCTATCCGGAAGGCTTTTCGCAAGACTGGAACAGATCCTATGTGCTCGAACCCGAGGTAACTCCAGTCGGAGCCGTGGTATTTTTGCACGGACTAACGGATTCTCCCTATAGTTTGCGTCATATCGCTCGGCGCTACCGCGAACACGGTTTTGTTTCGATCGCGATCAGGCTGCCGGCGCATGGCACGGTTCCAGGAGCGTTGACCGACGTCGAGTGGCAAGACTGGATGGCGGCGACACGGCTCGCGGTCAGAGAGGCGCGACGACGGATCGGCCCATTACTCCCTTTGCATATGATCGGCTTCTCCAACGGCGGCGCCCTCGCCTTGAAATATGCACTCGACGCCCTCGAGGATCCACGGTTGGCGCGGCCGGATCGTCTCGTGCTCATCTCGCCGATGATTGGAATCACGCGATTTGCGCGCTTCGCCGGATTGGCTGGCTTGCCGGCAGTTTTGCCGGCCTTTGCGAAGGCAGCCTGGCTCAGCGTGATGCCGGAATTCAATCCATTCAAATATAATTCGTTTCCTGTGAATGGCGGGAGGCAATCCTATCTTCTGACCAACACCCTCCAGCAGCAGATCACGCGCCTTGCCCGCGAGAAGCGCCTGGATCGCCTGGCACCGCTCCTGACCTTTCAATCCGTCGTCGACTTTACCGTCAGCACGCGCGCGGTCGTTTCGGCCTTGTATGATCTACTTCCACCGAACGGCAGCGAGCTCGTGCTATTTGACGTGAACCGAAGCGCCAAATTTGGCCAACTCTTACGCACTGCTTCCGACACCGCTTTGGCGCGTCTTCTACCGGCGCCGCCTCGGCTATTCAGAGCAACGATTATCACCAATGCAAACCCCGACAGTGGTGAGGTCGTCGAGCGGCTGACCGAGGCTGGCGCCATCGGGGAACAATCGCGTGCATTGGGCCTGTCGTATCCACCGGGAGTCTACTCGCTCTCGCATGTCGCCCTGCCGTTTCCAATGAGCGATTCGCTTTATGGAATGCAGCCAGATCCGGACGAGAACTTCGGCGTGAACCTTGGCGCCATTGCCCCGCGCGGCGAGCGGAACACGCTTATCGTCAGCCTGGATGCCTTGCTTCGCATGTCCTCGAACCCCTTCTTCCCCTATATGATCGAGAGAATTGAAGAGGGTATTCGCAGTAGCGCAGCCGATACACCAATCAAGGCGGCAACGCCACCTTGATGTCTTGACGCTCGGGCTCCTCGGTCAGGATTGGAGGCCCCCCGCGGGCACGCCCGCATCGGAGGCAACGGCGCCAGCAAGAGCGTTACGAAGCATTTGTTCCCTGGTATCAGCGAGGGACGTCTTCAACACGACACCGCCATAGTCCTTGATCCGCTCGACCACCTTGTCCGTCGTCATTTCCTTCATAAGTAGAAACAAGGTGGCGTCACCGGGACGGATGCTTTCGGCAAGTTGCTTCATGAACTCGTCATTGATGGCGAAGTCCGTCAGCGTGCCACCGGGCGCGCCGCTCGCCGCCCCAAAGCTGCGATGGTTTAAAATTCGGGTCAGCGAACGCCGAGAATCTCCGTAGCATTCGACTGAGGCCCCACGATCAGTGGCGTCTGGACGAGATGGTGATATCTGACTGTGCACATCCTTCCAGCGTTATCTTCGCTTAACAATAGTGCTTTATCGGAACTCCCGCATCTTCAGTTTGATTGTGTCGATGGGTAGATCGGGAATGTGGATGTCGAGTGCTTCCGGGCCTTTGGGCGGCAGGCCGCGCAGAGCAAGGCGGGGACTGGCATGATGCAATTCGTCGCCGCGCCCATGTGGCAAGGGGAGGGTAGTGTCGCGGCCGCCGACGCTCGCCAGCGCGTTTGATAAATCGCTCACCTGATGAGCGACGAG
>PLUZ01000002.1:0-2767 GCA_003162995.1 Methylocapsa sp.
TTTCGCCATGCGTGCCGCCAGCGACGAGCTGGCGGGCGAGCGGACCGGCTTCGAGCCGGCCATTCTCAACATGGGCGACCGCGGTGGCCCAGGAATATTTGCCGTTCTGGTCGATGTCATTCTTGGCGATCGGCTTGGTGGTGCGATCGAAAGGATGCACCGGCCCGCCTTCGTCGTACCAGGCGTGCAAGGTATCTTCGCGGGCAAAGGATTGGTCCATCAGCTTGTGGGTATCGGTCCTGCTGTCGTAGACGCCGCTCTTCATGATCAAGGCGGCGTTGCGGCCGTCGATGGTCGGCTTGTTATATTTGTCCTCGTGCGGGAGATAGCCCCACGTGACATATTTGCCGTGACCTTTACCGTATTTGTCGAGGCCGATGTCGAGACTCATCCGCCAGAACAGGCCGAGATCGGAATTGGCATGTTCGGGCCGCTCGTCGAGCCAGGCGAGAAAATCATCGTAGGACTTGATCTCCTCGTAGCGTTCGAGCGAACAGCCAAGCCACATTGGTTCCATCCAATTGCGGCGGAAATGTTCGAGGATCGACCAGGCGCGCGTGACGTCCGTCAAGGTCGGCGCGCACATGACACCGCCTGGCACCATATAGCTCGAATGCGGCCATTGTCCGCCGAGCAGCGCATAGATCTCGACCGGCCGGCCGGAAATGGTGACGCCCGCTTCGTAATGCGTGCCGGTGAAGGGTGCCCAGCGCTTCACCGCCTCTTCATAATATTTGCTGCCGGCATAGGCTTTGTTCGTGAAATCGATCATGAACAGGCCGTAATGATGGCGTGGCAGGCTCTGGATCGATTCCGTCAATTGCCCTAGGTTGCGCGCAAGGATGGCATTGCGCGGCACCGTCGTGCCCCAGGCGGTGTCGAGCGCCCAGGCTGCGCAGGTAAGGTGCGACGCCCCGCAGATGCCGCAGGCGCGCGGGGTCACCACCAAACCCGCCTGGGGATCCTTGTCCCTCAAGATAATCTCGAAGCCGCGAAACAGTTCGGCCTGGGTCCAGGCATTGACGACGACCCCATCAGCGATTTCGACACGCACATCGAGATCCCCTTCGACGCGGCCGACGGGGGAAATATCGAGCGTCTGAACGGCTGCTTCAGCCATGATGCATACTCCTTAGGAATTCGGGTGAGGCAATGCGCCGAAACGCATCGGATCAGACGACGAAAATGTCTTGCTCGGCCCAGGCGGGAGCGGCGGCTTTGGCGGCGGCTGTCAACTTGATGTAGCCGGTCTTGTCGACCCCCGACGGCATATCCTTCGGCACGCCCATGATCGTCTGCGTCTTGAACACCGTGCCGGGCGCGAGATCGAAGAAGGGGAATTCCGGCTCAGTGCAGCCCATGCAAGGCATGCCTGCCCGTGTCTTCGACGATTGCCGGTTCCACAGCACCCGGTTGCAGGGGCTGTGGGTCATCGGTCCGCGGCAGCCGAGATCATAGAAGAGACAGCCTTTGCGCTGGCCGAATTCGGTCGCTGAGACCTTATAGGCGAAGTGCATATTGCGGGTGCAGCCGGTCTGCGTGAAGCTCGTAAAGAAGGTCTTCGGCCGATGAAACTCGTCAAGCGTCAGATCACCGGCACGGCCGGAGGCGACCGCCACGAGGATTTGGGCCACCCAATCGGGATGCGCCGGGCAGCCGGGAATATTGATCACCGGCAGGCCGGCTTTCGACGTGAAGGCGGTGCCGAGCGAGCCGCCGGGCGCTCGCTTCAGGAATTGCAGGCCGACGGATTCGCTCGGATTGGGGGCAATGGCCGGAATGCCGCCCCAGGTCGCGCAATCGCCGATCGCGACGACGAATTGCGCCGCGCCAGACAATTCCTTGACCCAATCCTTCATCGGCCGGCCGCAGAACCGGTTCCAATTGCCGCTGCCATTCGGCGCATTTACCACGGTGCCTTCGAAGACAAAAATATCGAGCTGGATCTTACCGGACACGCAATCCTGCAAGAGCTGTTTGACATTGTCACCAAGCTCGAGGCCGAGCGAGGGATGCCACAGCACATTGATGCCGAAATCCGTCACCANNGAGAAAGGACATCGTGTTGCCGGAACAGGCACCGCCCTGCAGCCACAAAAGATTGGCCATTTGATCCTCCCTATAATGCTTCGCCCTCTCACGAGGCGTTTCATCGATGGGTAGAAGACCGCAAGCCCTGTGCCAGGCCCGCAGAAAAAATAATCAACCCGTAAATCAATAGGTTGAGATAAAATCTTTTCCTTTCTCATGTGGTGGAGAGCACCAATTACAAAGAAAGTTGGTTTGCAGAAGCAAACTAACTTTGCAGATTTCAGAAAATTACGCCGCGACGTTCAGCCGTGCCGGTTACCACATTGCGGGCATTCGACCTCGAGCGCGTAGCCGAACCAGATGCCGTGGCAGCGGCTGCACCAATGGCCGGTCATCTGGCCCTTGGTCATGCCAAGGTGGCGGGCTACGGCGCCGGTGCCGAGATCTTTGAAGCCGCCGGCGCTGCCAGCGGGCGTCGTGCGCGACAGCGGGAAACGGAATNNTGTTCATTTGATTTCCTCACACCGAAACCAGAGTTGATCTCCCTACGGCAGCCTATACAAGAAGGAGCAGGCATATTTCGGTCCAAAATTTTGGAACATAGTCTAGAATTGCCCCGCGACCGTGAGCCGTGTCACTAAGGGTTTGGTTGGCTGGCGGACCTGGAGCGCTTCCCGATCAGATAGAATCATCTGGTCGTAAAGGAAGCGCTCGGATTCAAGGAGTTGGAGCATGT
>PLUZ01000002.1:2775-3620 GCA_003162995.1 Methylocapsa sp.
GATCCGATTTCGGAAGCGCGCCGTAAACAGCGTTTTGCACTCAGCTCGGTCCAGGTTTGCCCTCGGTCAGCGCGTAGCGGCGGATTTTGTTGGCGAGCCCAACACGCGACAGGCCGAGTTCGCGAGCCGCTTTGCTTTGGTTCCAGCGGCTCTTTTCGAGAACCTGGCGGACCAGTTGGCCTTCGAGTGATTCAACCATTTCCTTCAAAGTCTTGCCATCGGCTTTGAGGCCGAATCCGTCACTGGAGGACGTGACACGCAAATTTGCGAGCGTTGGCGACAAGTGCCGGCGGGTCAAATATTCGCCGTCTTTCGCCAAGGCCACCATGCGCCGCACTTCGTTTTCGAGCTCGCGGACATTGCCGGGAAAATGATAGGCCTTGAAAATGTTGAGCACGTCATTGGCGACGCCGAGCACGCGGTTGCTGAGAAGGCCGCCGTGTTTGCGCACGAAGAATTCGGTCAAGACGGGAATGTCGTCGGGACGCGCGCGCAGCGGCGGCACTTCGAGATCGAAACCTTTCAGACGAAAATAGAGATCTTCTCGAAACTGCCTGACCTTGACCAATTGTTTCAACGGCTTGTTGGAGGCGGCGATGATCCGCACATTGGCATGCATCGTATGATCGGAGCCGAGTGGTTTCACCTCGCCTTCTTGCAGAAATCGCAAAAGGCTGACCTGAAACGACGGCGAGACCTCGGAAATTTCGTCGAGAAAGACCGTCCCGCCGTCGGCGGCCCGGAACAACCCCAAGCGATCACTGATGGCGCCGGTGAAAGAACCGCGTTTGTGGCCGAAGAGTTCGGAATGTAGAAGTTCATCGCGCATACCGCCGCAGTTCTGC
>PLUZ01000183.1 GCA_003162995.1 Methylocapsa sp.
CTCGCCCATGTGACGCGGGTGACGGCCTTGGGGGAACTGACCGCGTCCATAGCCCATGAAGTGAACCAGCCGCTTGCCGCAATCGTCACCTATGGCGATGCCGGTCTGAGGTGGCTTAATCGTGAGGTTCCGCAACTTGATGAGGTGCGTAGCGCGGTCGAGCGGATGATCGATTGCGCAAAGCTGGCAGGCGAAGTGATCGCCCGGCTCCGGGCACTGTCCAGGAAAACGACGCCGGAAATGGTCCGCCTCGACATCAACGAAGTCGTCAATGAAGTCCTCTCCTTGATTCGGCGGGAAATCGCCAATCACCAAGTGTCGGTGCGGCTGGATCTTGCCGCGCCGACATGTTCAACCTCGCTGCCGCCCATATTCGGCGACCGGGTCCAGCTGCAACAGGTGATCTTGAACCTGCTCGTCAACGGCATTCAAGCCATGGCCGTTGTCAGGGATCGGCCCCGTGAACTTCTGATCCGCACCCAGGCGGACAACACCGGACAGGTCCTGGTTGAGATTGGGGATTCCGGCATCGGCATCGACCCGGAGCACGCCGGTCAGCTGTTCAACGCCTTTTTCACGACGAAGGCGGATGGCATGGGCATGGGCCTGTCGATCTGCCGTTCGATCATCGCGGCCCATGGCGGCCGGATATGGGCATCGCCCAATGCCGGGCCCGGAACAATTCTGCAGTTTACGCTCCCCGCGCATCGCGCAGACGCGGCACAATCGGAGGGAACCGCACGGGACGCCCAGGCGTGAGCCGATTTCCCACCCGCACGCCTTGCCGTACGCTAATACGGGACGGCCTTAGCCCGCCACTGCGTGGATGCGCCGGGCCGAAACGGAGGATGAGTGCGTCGGTGTTAATCCTGCATCAAGCCTCTTGGCCACTTCCACAACGTCGGCCATTTCGGGCGCTGTGATATTCAGGTTACAGCCTTCTCCAGCGCCGCGGCCAAGCCCGCTGAGCGTCCACCTCATGGCTATTTTAACCACGCCGTAAGTGTTGATCGTCCCTCTTAGGCAATGAGGGTCTGTCAGGTCGATGCCGGTCACCTTGGCAGGATATCCATTCTTTGTCTGCGTGGCGACAGGAGCGATGAGGATTATGGCCATGTGAGCCACCTTGATCAAAACTACTGGAAACAGTTGAGTAACTCTGACTCCATCGGGGTCAGCATACCGACCGCGATTAGCGCACAACTTCGTGTTCAGGGGTAGACGTTGAACACAGAAAGCAGCGCATTTGTCTCCACGATGTAAGCGGAGGCGAACAGAACCGCAGTCACGAGTCCTAGCTCGATGGAGTGAAGCGCGTTGCTATAGTTCTTGATTGCGGCAAAGCGTGCGTTGGTTTTTGAACTGGCCGCCTCTGCAAATCTCTGCATAACTATCTTCGTGTTCATGGTACGATACTCCGTGTCTGTCTGTTGCACTGACACTTAGACAAGTCGCGATTATCTTTCCATTGCACCTTCGGTAGCCTAACTCATCGTTTGGTTTAGAACCCTATACCTTGGTTTCGGGCGTCATGTTGCACTTGTATGGCTCGTCCTTGCTCCGATCCCGCTGTGCGTGCAAATGAGGCACGCGAAAGAGAGAAAGATGGAGTTTTTAAGCCTGGAGTTCGGGGTGCGGCGTCGAGTTTGTGGAAGGTTGTAAATTGGCTTGGCATAAGTGCTTCGACGAAGAAGATCATAGAGCATGACGGCGTGTCCGCCATGCGCCATCTCGTCGAAAAAAGGGGGTTTGAAGTAGGCTTTCTGTTGGGAGTATTTGTCATTGATATGCAGCACGACACAACGCCGTTCGCTTGCTTCGGCTGGAACCGCGGACCTGTCTTCGGAGGCAAGCAGGACATGCATCCGATTAGAGCAGGTGATCGGTTCTTTGCCCTTCCCCTCGACGGCAAGGTTCTGCTTGGTGATGAGCCGCTGGAACGCGGCGAATCGATCCGTCCGTCCTCGATCTTGCTGCGGGGCTCGCTTTACGGAGGATCCAAAGTGAAAGCACAGCGCGCGCCTTTGTCGATCACAGCGGCCATAGTCGCCGCCACGCTGGGCGCAGATGCGTCGCGCGCGGAGGAAAGCAGCGCAATGCTCTCGCTTAAGGCGATGCAGGAAATTGCGCAGGTCGAGGCCGAGATCGACCGCATTGAGACCCAGACGATCGAGCGGCTTGCAGTGCCGCCGGACAATCAGGTCCAGCAAATAGAGTTGCTCGGTAAGTTGATGCTGTACGACAAGCAGCTCTCGGTAAACCGCAACGAGGCTTGTGCATTCTGTCACATGCCCGAGATGGGCTTTACCGGTCCCGTGTCGGAGCTGAACCGGACCACCGGCTCCTATCCTGGGTCAGTGCGCACGCGGTTCAGCAACCGCAAGCCGCAATCGCACGCCTATGCGCCGCTTGCACCTATGTTGCACTATAATCCAGGACAGGGAGACCTCGTCGGCGGCAATTTCTGGGACATGCGTGCGACCGGCCGCCGGCTTGGCAACCCGGCCGCCGAGCAGGCGCAAGGGCCGCCGACCAACCCGGTGGAAATGGGGCTACCCGATATCGCCTGTGCGGTCTATCGCGCCTCGCAGCGGCCCTACCGCGCCATGTTCGAAAGCGTGTGGGGCATGCAGGCGTTCGCGATCGCATGGCCGGGTGTTGTGGAGCAGGTCTGCGCCAGGCCCGGGCCACCATCCGCCGGCGAGCCGATGCCGGTTCATCTCAGTTCGCTCGATCGAGGCCGGGTTGGCGCCACGTTCGATCAAATGGCGCAATCCATCGCCAACTATGAAGCCTCCGCCGAAGTGACGAATTTTACCTCGAAGTTCGACGCTGTGCTCGCAGGTAAGGCGAAGTTCACCGCTGAGGAGCAGGCTGGCTATGATCTGTTTCGCGGCAAGGCGCAATGCAACGCCTGTCACCGTGATGGCGGGCCTGGCGAAGATCCCCTGTTCACCGATTTTACCGCCAGCAATATCGGCATGCCTGCCAATCCTAGGCTTCCCTATTACCGTGAAAATCGGCCAGACGCCCTGGGTTATGCCGCTAATACCGCGGCATCGTCATACATAGATGGCGGCGTTGGCGATTTTCTCACGCATAAGCACCTGCTCAGCCAACCCTCGACAGTAGATGCACGATGGCTCGGTCTGGCGCCGCAAAATCACGCGCGAATTCAGGTTCCGGCATTGCGCAATGTGGACAAGCGGCCGTATCCGGCCTTCGTGAAGGCCTACGGGCACAACGGATATTTCACGAGCCTAAAGGCGATCGTGCATTTCTATAACACGCGCGACGTCCTGCCACGCTGCCAGCCCCATGACGTCGGTGAAGGTACAACATGCTGGCCTGCGCCAGAGTCGACCGACAACATGAATACGAGCCGAGTTGGGCGCCTGGGCCTGTCGGAAGTAGAGGAAGATGCGATCGTGAGCTTCTTGCAGACGCTGACCGACGGGTTTATGCCTGTCAACCAGCATTAGGCCGTGTCGTGAGGGGCGCGGCCGTCAGTGGCCTCGATCATTTCTGCGAACAAGGGTTCACGCCCTTGCTACGAGGAGGACACCGTAGCCCCGAGATTCGGAGAAACGCTGGTGCACGTCTACGCTGCTTTCACGGAGCTCTTCAGCTCGAAGCTCGTCAGTTCGACCTTTTTCACCCGCAGGCGCGCAATGGCTNNGCGCGTGCTGCGCAATCATCGCACGGAAGCGCCGGGAGGCAGCCGCGATTACTGACTAAATTTAGCCTTCTGGAACGGAAGGCGATGCTTTGCGTTCGCTGGTCCTCGGAACTTCAAGTGTTGCTCTTCTCGGAACGAGTTCTAATTACATTGCAATCCGCGATGGGAATTCACGATCGCATGTCGGAGAGTGCCCGCAAGAACAACCTAACCCGAATATCTCACACGGTTTAGGTGCATCGGGGCTCCGAATCTGAGAAGTTGTTTCGAGACAACGACTTGACCAGATTTTGAGGTGTTCCCCGATGCCAACAAAGTGTAGCTCGGATTCGTTTGAATTTGCAGCCGTCGAAGGTCGCCGCGTCGTGGCCGAGTTCGATGGCGGCAGCATCACATCGGATGCTGGAGCCTTGTTGCTTGGCGCGACAGACCGCGCCATCAAGCTGATGGATCGGTTCGCGGGCTGTTTTCAGGATCGGCGCTGCCCGGAGTTGGTTGAGCATTCGGTCGCAACCTTGGTCGGGCAACGCATCTATGGGATCGCGCTTGGCTATGAGGACCTCATCGATCATGACACTCTGCGCCACGATCCGGTCTTTTCGGTACTTGCTCGCAAGCTCACGGCCCGTCGCAAGGATTGTGCGCCTGTTGCCGGCAAGTCGACACTGAACCGGCTAGAACTCTCCAAGGCGGAGCCATCGCGCTATCACAAGATCAGTTATGATGGATCAGCCATCGAGACGCTCTTCGTCGACTTGTTTCTCGAAGCGCATCGGGTGCCGCCAAAACAGATCATTCTCGATCTTGATGCGACCGATGCCCCCTTGCATGGCCATCAAGAAGGCCGATTTTTTCATGGCTACTATGACTGTTATTGCTACCTGCCGCTTTACATTTTCTGCGGCCGGCATCTTCTGTGTGCCAAGCTCAGGCGCTCCAACATCGATGCTGCGGCTGGCTCTTGTGAAGAGGCAGCCCGGATCGTTTCGCAGCTGCGGGCGCGCTGGCCAAAAGTGCGCATCCTCCTGCGTGCCGATTCTGGCTTCGCACGCGACGAGTTGATGAGCTGGTGTGACGAAAACGAGGTCGATTATCTCTTCGGTCTCGCCAAGAACAACAGGCTTATTCAAGAGATCGAAACCGAACTCGCCGCTGCCGCCACAGAGGGTCAAGCAACCGGCAAGCCGGCCCGTCGCTTCAAGGATTTTACTTATGCGACCTTGGGCAGTTGGCGCCGCATCCGAAGGGTTGTCGGCAAAGCCGAGTGGGTTCCTCCGAGTGAATCGCAAAGCGACAAAAAGGAAGGCGAAGCCAATCCCCGGTTCGTCGTCACTTCTCTCTCTT
This sequence comes from Methylocapsa sp., assembly GCA_003162995.1. GTDB lineage: Bacteria > Pseudomonadota > Alphaproteobacteria > Rhizobiales > Beijerinckiaceae > Methylocapsa. Next base: position 5,024 of record PLUZ01000183.1, read on the forward strand.
CGTCTGAATGCGAGGCGAGAAGTCTTTACGAAGAGCTCTATTGCGCGCGCGGAGAGATGGAAAACCGCATCAAGGAGTGCCAGCTCGATCTTTTCGCCGACCGCACCTCGGCGGCAACCATGCGCGCCAATCAGCTGCGGCTTTATTTTGCCTCGATGGCCTATGTTCTCCTCTGTGCGCTGCGGCGCATTGGCCTCAAGCATACACAATTTGCCAAAGCTACCTGTGGCACGATCCGCCTCAGGCTCCTCAAGATTGGCGCATCAGTGCGCACCGGTGTGCGGCGGATCAAGATCGCCATGGCCTCCGCCTTTCCTCATCAGAAGGAGTTCAGCCGCGCTTGCAACGCCCTCGCCAAAGCTGAGTGCTGAGCCGAAAGGAGGACGAAAGCTTCACCGACTTCTTTTTTACCGCGAGCTGCAAAACACGCACCGCAAATCGCGGTGACAGGTCTTCTGTTGCTCAAAATCGCCCAAGCGACATTCGTTCCAGCTCTCCGAAAGCCACCATTGTCAAATACGCATTGCCATCAAAACTCGAGCAGGGGTTTGAGAATTGCGGGCTAACAGTGACACGATTTTGCAAACGCCGGTGACGCCCACGCACTAAATTTCTTTGCGAGCTTCGATGGTGCCTTCCAAATGGGCAATCCAAACCCATGGCGATTGCATTGCCGTACCGCAAAGGTGGCCGTAAGCCGCAAAACAGTCTCAAAATCCACCTTACGCCCCAAACCATCGGCCCGATCGGAAATCCCATAGCGGATCTTGGCTTTTGCTCAAGACCAGCGCTTGGCCGAAATTTCCATTGTCGATCAGGTCGTTCGCGATCTTGTAATAGGCGTCGAGCCCGATCTCGAGAGTACCGCAGTCGTGCTCCCCATGGGAGGCTCTGTGAACATGAGCAATCCCAGGGTACCCGCATCCCATCGGAATCTCCTGGGACACGCCGGCATCGAAATAATGCGACCGCTCCGGCAAAACCGGATCGTCGAGAAACTGGAATGGCGCCCCTGTCGTGTTTCGGAATAAGCCGATATTGGCGGGCGCGGCCTCGAAAGCAACCGGCGGTCTAAAGAAGCGCGCGTAGCCGGCTTGCCATGTCGTGCTTTCAAACGGCTTGTAAGTGAAACTGAGGCGTGGGCTCAGCTGGTTGGCGTCGACATTCTGGATCATCTGGTCGGAGCACAGGCCAGCATTCATCGTGAGCTGATCGGTGATTTTCCACTCGTCCTGACCATAGACGCCCATAAGCCAGCCGACTTTGGAGGTTTCATCGCGTATTCTCTCTGGCGGTCCATCGGAGCCATTGCGGATACTGCATGGCTCGACGATAGAGAAATTGTTAACCGCTTCCTTTTCGCCACTGACCACAAAACCGGCGCGAACGATATTGGCTGGGTTGACATTATATGAGTCGTCGCCTTGGAGGCCGTTGGTGTAGGAGGTACGGGTGACGTTCGATGCAATGCCGTTCAACAGCATGTCGCCGATGATATCCGGCGTGAATTGCAAATTATTGTAGCGGGTGAAATAGGCGAGCTGCCCATCGAAGCCATTAATTGATTTCTGCAGAGCCAGCACCCCGTAATGGGTGACCTCGTTCTGAGTCTCGTTGAGCTGCGCTGATTGAAATTGGTGAGTCCGAACGAGTTGGTCACCGGAGGATTTCCCATCTGCCCGACTGGCTGGCCGGGGACGTCTGGAATCTGAAAATTATTGGTCGCGGTTTCCACGATCAGGCTCAGACGGGTGCTGGCATCGATGAACGCCGACATGGTGCCGAAGCCTTTTTCCTGCTGGGAGAAATCATGGATGGGATTCACGCCGAGCCGACGGCCGACATACCGAATATAGCGCCAAAGGCGGATCTCATTTCCGGGGGAACGAAGCATTGGCTGTGGCGATTGGCTTTCACGCTCCTTCATTTCCGATAAGTTGACAGTGCCCCGCCGATTTGGAAGCTTTTGAGATGCCTCGCCGTGGCCGGCTTGTGCTTACTACGGACCTCGGTGCCGGACGCCTTCGGCTGCGTTGAAATAGCGACAGTGCGCGGCTCCTAAACCGCTTAGCGATGGCTTTAGGTAAACTTTATGAACGGTAATTCTTCACGAACGTCGACAATGTTTCTCAAACGAAATTCAAAGTTCTACCCATCGCGCCGGAATTGACGTGACTTTGGAACTTCCGAGCGTTCGGCGCGTTTCTGAAGCAGTGCCATACCAACGGCAAGGGCAGCGGTTTGATCATCGGCAAGGCGCCATCAAGTGCCTCGGACGCGACTTTGACCGGTGACGACGCAGGGGATGGTCATGGCGGACATCTCACGAAGGACAATGGTCAAAGCGAGGGGCGTGATCGGTACTTCGATGCTCCCAGCTGGTCTTGCGCTCGATGACGCGTCGGCGAGGGAACATCAAAAACACAAAGCTACTCCCACTAAGCCCCCGTCCGCTCCGGCGCCTGTCACTGAGACCCCCGCTCCAAGCCTTCGCACCTACAGGCTGACTACGGCCTATTTGTTTTTCAACGATGACGAGGCCGCCTTCATCGAGTCCGCAGTAGCACGTCTGATCCCCAAAGACGACCGATGGGCCGGCGCGCTTGAGGCTGGCGTCCCAAATTTCATCGATAAGCAACTCGCGGGTGCGTGGGGTGCTGGCGAGCGACTCTACCGCAATGGTCCTTGGCAGCCCGGAACACCGAGTCAGGGCTACCAGCTCCCCCTCACGCCGGCGGAACTGTTCCGAACCGCGCTGGGTGCAATCAACAAGGAACTCTCGAAGACCCCGTTTGTGCAAATGAGCCCTGAACAGCAGGATGGCTATCTCAAGTCGCTCGAGGCGGGCGGAAAGGATCTTGCCGGTGTACCGTCCGATGTGCTCTTCGCGCATCTTTGGCAGTCCACGCTCGAAGGCTTTTTCAGCGACCCTGTCTATGGCGGCAACCACGACATGGTCGCATGGCAGATGATCGGATTCCCTGGCGCTTACGCATCTTACTACGACCTGATTGATCAGCACGGCATTAAGATCGATCGGCGACCGATGAGTCTTGCCGAAGACGTGCATGGTCACGTCCACATCGATCCGGGCATCCCAGCGCGCTCGCCGTAATTGGAGCCGTAATTAGAGGGGAATCGGAACATGGCACGCGCTCTGACGCCAGTAGATGTGGTGACGATCGGAGTCGGCCTCACCGGCTCTCTTGCGGCGCTCGAGCTTGCGAAGCAGGGACTGAAAGTGGTCGGGCTCGAACGTGGCGCTGCACGCGACACCGTACCGGATTTCCAATCTCCCGCGATCCACGACGAGCTGCGTTTTTCAATCCGCAAAGGGATGATGCAGGACAATGTGAAGGAGGCGGTGACTTTTCGCAACAGCTCCGACCAAACTGCGCTACCGATACGCCGCTGGGAAAGCTTTTTGCCCGGGACTGGCCTCGGGGGCTCGTTCGTGCACTGGAACGGCCAAAGTTTCCGCGCGCAGGTGGCTGACTTCATCTACAGAACGCACATCCTGCAGCGCTACGGGAAAAAGTTTCTCGAAGCCTGTGGTCCTGATCTGACGATTCAGGATTGGGGCGTTACCTATGATGAGCTTGAGCCGTATTACGATCGTTTCGAATATCTCTGCGGGGTAAGCGGCAAGTCCGGCAACATCAAGGGACAAATTCAACCCGGCGGCAATCCGTTCGAGGCGCCGCGCTCACGGGAATATCCCACGCCGCCGATGAAGGAGCCTTACTTCGGCGCATTGTTTCGAAATGGCGCCGAAAGCCTTGGGTATCATCCTTATCCGCAGCCATCGTCGAATCTGAGCGAGTGCTACACGAACCCAGAAGGCCTTAAACTCCAGCAGTGCGCTTTCTGCGGGTTCTGCGAGCGCTACGCTTGCGAGCACTTCGCGAAAGCGAGTCCGCAAACAGTCATTCTGCCGGCTCTGCTCAATAGGTCAAACTATGAGCTACGAGCGAACTGCCAGGTCCGGCGCATCAATCTGGACTCAACCCGCAAGAAGGCAACCGGCGTCACCTACGTGGATGCAGGGGGTGTCGAGTACGAGCAACCCGCCGACCTCGTGCTGATCACGGCTTTTCCGCTCAACAATGTCCGCGTGCTTCTGCTCTCGGGGATTGGCAAACCCTATGACCCCAAGACCGGGGAGGGAGCCGTCGGCCGGAACTACACCTATCAGACGACGGGCGGCCCCACGGTCTTCATGGACGAGAACGTCAACATTAATCCGTTTATGGCCTCAGGCGCCAACGGGACGATGATCGATGATTTCGGCGGCGACAATTTCGATCATTCGCAGCTGGGATTCATCGGCGGCCAGTATGTCGGCGCGATCATGACGAATGGCCGCCCGATCGAGTTCCACCCGACGCCGCCAGGCACTCCAGCATGGGGCCTGGAATGGAAGCGTGCGGTCGCACGGCATTATAACCACACTATTGAAGATCCAGCAGCACGGCACGTCGGCTGCGAGCCGGCTCAACTATCTGGATCTCGACCCGACCTATAAGGACGCCTGGGGGCAGCCGCTGCTCCGCATGACCTTCGATTTTCCTGAAAATGACATCCGCATGTCGCAGTATATTGCCGACAAGGTCGTGGTAATCGGCCGCGCCATGGGCGGCAAGATCGTGGTGCGTGGGGGCACCAAGCGGCCCTATACCACCACGGTTTACCAAAGCACCCACAACTGCGGCGGCGCCATCATGGGCGACAATCCCGAGACGAGCGTCGTCAACCGATACCTCCAGTGCTGGGACGTGCCGAATGTGTTCAGTTTGGGCGCTTCGGCGTTTCCACAGAACATCACCTACAACTACTCGATCACCATCGGGGCGCTGACCTATTGGGCGCTCGACGCGATCAAGAACCAATATCTCAAGTCGCCCGGACCACTGGTGCCGGCATGATGTTCGACCGACTCCTGTCCGCCGCTCTCATCGCGACCGTCATCACCGGTCTTAGGCGTCGTCCGCGAATAANNCTTAGCGTCGTCTGCATCGCTGCCGCGCAAACCCAGAGCAGGGCGCGCGGGCCCAGCCCTCAGCGTGGGGCCGTGATTGCGGCGCAAGGCACGCTTAACGGCGCGCCAGCCTGTGCTCAGTGTCATGCTTTCAATGGGGTCTCCGACGGAAGCGGAGCGTTCCCGCGAATTGCCGGGCAGTCCGCCTACTATCTCGCTAAGCAATTGCGCGATTTCACGTCGGGTATCCGTGTCAACGCCATCATGACGCCGGTCGCCGGAGCGCTGACGGCAGACGACATCGCAGACGTGGCAGCTTACTTTGCAGAGATCGATGCGCCCTTCCTGCCGCTGCAGAGACCCGACTCGGCGCTCATCACGCGGGGCGCGGAGCTTGCGAAAGTGGGCAGCGCCGCAAACAAAATTCAGGCATGCAATAATTGCCATGGAATTAACGGCGCAGGCGAGCCACCGGCAATTCCTTATCTTGCCGGTCAATATGCGTCCTACATCGCCCTCGAATGGCGAATGTGGCGGCGTGGCTTCCGNNAAGAGCAGCCCTGGTGCGATGGCCTGCTTGGCAGAGAATCTCACCGACAAGGAGATCGCGGCAGCAGCTGCCTATTACGAGCAGGTCCGAGGATCTGCCGAGGCCTCTGCATCGCAGTAGGAGATTTCATGTCGACTGATCCCGATGTCCCTCATACCTCCTCCGCCGGTTTGATTGAACATGTGGCGACGCCGATCGATGCGGATTCCGCTGCAGAAACCCTGAAACATGGCGCACGCGGCGCATTCGTCGTCGCCGGCATCGCCGTAGGACTGCTCTTCATCGGCTGGCTCGCCTTTTATTTCTTTCTGTTCCTACCACGAGGCTCGGTTGGCTGAGACTGAAACAAATCCGCTGCGGCGGCCGCTCCCCGATGGCATCGTTCCAGAGGGCGAGGTCACTCGCACCGAGAACCGCTGGATCGCTATAGTGCTGGGAATGCTCGGGGTTATGATGGCGGTCATCGTGGTCACGGGGGTCACCAATGCGCTCCATCCCCCTAGCAATGTGGAGATCATCGATCCGACGACTTTGCATCTCGGCGGCGAATTCGCCGAAAGCAATCTCGGCACGGCGGCCGAACCCGACGGTTCGGTCACCGTTCGCCTGATCGCGGAGCAGTATAATTTTGTCCCAGAATGTGTCCGGGTACCAGCCGACACACCTGTCAAGTTCCGCCTAAGCAGCGCCGATGTGATTCATGGGTTTCTGCTCGTCGGGACCAACGTGAATACGATGGTAGTCCCTGGCTTCGTCGCCGAGGTCCGCACGAGTTTTAACGCGCTGGGCGACTACAGAATGCCATGCCACGAATTTTGCGGCGTTGGTCATCAAGGAATGTGGGCGCACGTCAACGTCGTACCCAAAGGACGGTTCCCCCACTTGAGCACCACGGAAAGGACGAGCTGTGTACAACAGTAGACGTCTGACCCTGTATCACTGTTGGGTCGCCTTCGCCCTGTTCTTGCCTGCCGTGGTCCTGGGGGCATGGCAAATGCTCATGCGCAGCCCTTTGCCTCCCCCACTCCAAGACCCGAATGCCTATTACCTATCGGTCACGCTGCACGGGACGGTAATGGCCTACGTCGTCACCACTTTCTTCGCCATGGGTTTTGGCTATGCGGTGACGGCAACAAGCTTGGGGCGCCCTATTCGGGGTGTTTGGGCAGCGTGGATCGGCTTTGCTATTTGCCTGATCGGCACTGTGATGGCTGCCGCCGCTGTCCTTGCCGGTGAGGCATCGGTATTATACACTTTCTATCCGCCGCTGCTGGCAAGCGCTTGGTATTATAGCGGCGCGTTCCTGCTCATCGGCGGCTCGATGATTTGGGTCGTGTTGATGATCGTCAACATGGCAGCGTGGAAGCGCGACTATCCGGACAAACCGGTGCCGCTCGCCATGTTCGCGATCACGGCGACCGCGCTGCTGTGGGCGTGGACGGCGAGTGGCGTTCTCGTGGAGCTCTTGCGCGTCCTGCTGCCGAGCGCCTTTGGCTGGACTACTTTGATCGATGTTGGTCTTGCACGCACGCTGTTTTCGGTGACGTTGCATGGCATTGTCTACTTCTGGCTGATGCCTGCCTATATCGCGTTCTACACATTGCTCCCGCNNTCCCGCAAGCAGCGGGCGGCCGCCTCTATAGCGACACGATGGGCCGTCTCACTTTCATCATGTTTCTTATTTTCTCGCTACCGGTTGGCATGCACCATCTCTTTGCCGACCCCGAGCACGGTGTGGGATTCAAGTTCCTGCAGTCATTCTTGACGTTCTTTGTGGTGCTACCAACGTTGCTGACTGTCTACTCGATTTGCGCCAGTTTGGAGATTGCCGGACGTCATCGCGGCGGCCGCGGACTCCTAGGATGGATCGGGGCGCTGCCATGGGACGAGCCGATGGTGCTGGTCGCCGCCTTATCGCTGGTGATGCTCGGCGGCGGCGGCTTCGGTGGCATCATCAACATGAGCTACGCGATGAATTCGATGATTCATAACACGTCCTGGGTCCCCGCGCATTTTCATCTCATTTTTGGTGGCGCTGTCGTGATCATGTATTTCGCGATTGCCTATGAGATGTGGCCGCAGATTACTGGAAAGCTGCTGCGCTCTAAGAAGTTGGCGCGCCGCCAACTCTGGCTGTGGTTCTGGGGCATCATGATCGTCACCATACCCTGGCACATCACCGGGCTGATGGGGCAACCGCGGCGGGTCGCAGTATTCGATTACGATGATCCATTGGTTGCCCGTACGGGGCCACTGGTCATCATTTCGGTCATTGGGGGGATGATCCTTCTACTTTCGGCGATTCTTTTGATCTTCATTCTTGTCCGGTCGCATTTTGGTGAGAGGACGGGCGAAATTCCTCTGCGCTACGCGCTCGCCGTGAATCCGCCTGCACATGTCCCGTCATCGTTGAACGGCTTTGCGCTCTGGAACACAATTCTGTTGGTTTTGATGCTGGTGGCCTATGGCTATCCGATCGGACAATTCGCCCTCCTCAAGCCCCATTCGGTTCCTGCTTACGACGTGACTAGCCACTCCGATGGCGGAGGAGCGCGGTAATGGCCCGAGACAAGGGTGTGCTCAGACTCACTAATCCCTGGCCGCGCTTCGCTTGGCTGGCCGGGGCGGCGATCGTCGGCATCTCGCTCGCGCTCGGCTTTCTGGTTTTGGATCGTTATCAGCAAAACGATCCCCCATTGGGTCTATGGGGCGCGATCTGCTGGGGTCTCGGCATTACCGCAGATCTTGGCCCGGCGAGAGAGGCTGCACCGACGCTGCGCACTCCGTCGCGTATAGCCTGGACGAGCAGCACGCTCGGCCAGATTAGGGCGGGCGATGCACAACATGGCAGCTTCATCGCCTTGAACTGCACCGCTTGCCATGGCGAGGGAGGGATGAGCCAATCGACATTCATTCCGACCCTGACTGGAATGGACCCGGCAGTGATCTTCAAACAGCTCGACGATTATCGTTCCGGCAAGCGCCCATGGGGTGTCATGGGCGCGATCGCCAAGGCTCTTTCGATTCGAGACTCGGCTGACGTGGCAGCCTATTACGCGGCCCGTCCAAACGGGTTAGCGGCGATTGCGCATGAGGGGTCTCTGCGCGGCGAAAGCCGGTCAAAAGAAAGCGATTCCGCGAGGCACCTGGCCTTCATGGGAGATGAGCAGCGCGGCATTCCACCTTGCACGGCATGTCATGGCCCCCATGGCTACAAGATCGGTGCCCCGCCGCTGGCCGGCCAACACGCCGCGTATATCGAGCGTCAACTAGCGGCTTTTGCCCAAAGGCTTCGCCAGAACGATATCAATGAACAAATGCGCACGATCGCCATGCAATTGACGCCAAGTGAGATGCATGCTCTTGCCGCCTTCTACGGTGCGCCAGAGAGTTCGCGAGTGGCGAACAAATAGGCCGTCACGTGCAGCGGCGAATGGTATCGGGGAAGGCGTGCGCCGCCTCACGTAAGGAGAGGAAAAATCATGCGGACATCGATTACATTTGGCATCGCGCTCGGGGTGCTCGCGTTCCTGCCGCACGATGCGGCAGCGCAATTCATGGAGAAAAAGGTGCTGACCTTGGCGGCAGCGCGCAAGATGGTCGCGGCGGCCGAGGCGGAGGCCGAGCGCCATCATCTGGCCGGCGTCATAGCGGTCGTCGACGACGGTGGCTGGCCCATTCTCATCGAACGCATGGACCATGCCGCCTATACCGCCAGCGTCGAACTTGCGCCGGGCAAAGCAAGAACGGCTGCGTTGTTCAAGAAGCCGAGCGAGGCGCTCGAGTATGCGATTGACCACGGCCGCATCGCGGCCGTGTCAGCGCGCGGCTTCATCGAGATGAAGGGAGGCCTTCCCATCGTGGTCGATGGCGAAGTGATCGGTGCGATCGGTGCAAGCTTCGATACGCCCGAGCACGACGTGCAGATCGCGCAAGCCGGAGTTG
>PLUZ01000026.1 GCA_003162995.1 Methylocapsa sp.
CTCGACGCCCGCCGGCGTTTCCAGACCCCTCACGAACGCCTTCTGAATGGATTCGCCGTCCTGCTGAATTTCTTCCGCCAGACCGTTGAGCAAATCGAGATAATCCGCTTTCTCAAAGCCCTCAAAATCACCGTTGGCTTGCATTTTTTTGATCATTTCGACCGCGTCAAGGCCGGTCTCAGGTAGTGTATCTGCAGATTTCATAATCAAAACTTTCGCATGTTCGTTTGCTGGTTTTCGTACACAGCTGATTTCCTCGATGACGATCTTCCGTAGAATCTTCCGCAATCTTTCGGTCATGCCGATTGCTCCTGGCAATGCTGCAGGATCGCTGCCCGCTGCCCAACAGCAACCGGTGAGCCGTAATTTCCAGAATCATCGGCGTTGTAGACTTCCGCCGCTACGTGATACCCCGGCAAGAGTTCAGCCTGTAAAGCAGCGCTGCTACGGTGTTTGTGCCGGACCTCCCGGCCTTGCGGCGTGACCACGATGAACCATCGCGTCTTCTCCGATTCCGGCGTGACCGGCGCCGCACGAGATGCAGCATGAGCTTGCTGCGCCCTGGCTAGATCCGCCTGCTTTTTCATGTCCTTTTCCTGCCGTTCCAATTGCAGAATTAACCGCCGATCCGCGTCAATCGCGCGATTAAGCGGCACCTGGTCATAAACGGCCTTGTTGTCCTTCAAAAGCTCGGCGCGGCCCATCACATCATTTAACCGGCCGAAATTCTTCTGTAGCCGCGCACGAGCCGTTTCGAGCTTGACGCCGAGGTCTGATAATTCTTTGTCTAAACTTTCAATCGTTGCCATTTATGTGTTCCTAAATACCGTCCAAAGTATACCTCAGCGCAGCGCCGTTGACGCGCGGTATTCCCCATAATCCGAACTAATCCACACATGTTGAAAGCATCGTCACGTCGGTAGCCCCACACGCATTCTGAATTGGTATTCCGGTTCGCCATCGCGCCGCATCGTGACAACATCGCCCTGCCTCGCACCGCACAGCCCAAACACATTTGTAATCGGGATAACCGGCGGGATGACCACATCGCCCGATGCTATCGGCCGCGGTATAACGGGGGCTGGCAAATCAGGACCGGGATCACCGCCCGGCTTGCCAAATGACATGGCACCATAGCCAGCAGCCGCCGCGCCCGAAGTCATTCCACATGGAGGAACATGCCAGCCCATCACGGCACCCACCGGCTGTAGCCAGCGACCTGACCAGCGCCATCGAACATCGCATTTACCTCCGCACGGCCCGGGCCGGCTGTAGGCGCGTGGAAGTTAAGCGGCGGTGGAACACGCTCGGCATAAACCAACGCCCCCGCAACAGCATTGACAATGTCATCGTGCCGCCCGCGCATGTGGTTAACAGAATCACGCCCAGACGTGCCAACACGCCGCTCCAAATCCATGAACTGCGTCATCATCTTCTGATGATCCAACAGCTCAACGCGGCGCGAGTTAATCAGCGGAAGCAAATTGAGATACAAATCCGACCGGAACAAATCTGCTTTCCGATACTCAATCCCATAACGGCCGAACGCCTGCTTAGGCCATTCGCCAGCGAAATTGTCGCCGATCACAACACCGACGCCATAGGCCTTCAGCAAAGCGGCATATTCCGCAGTCACACCCTCAACGTCCGCAAGTCGGCGCTCTCGAATAACGTCCAAAACAACTTTGTCGCCGTACCTGTGCGCAATCGCGAGCGTGTAAGCATCCGGACCGCCACCAGACGGGTCAGCAAAACCATAATAGACCGTGTTCGACATCGGTCCGCGCTCAACAACGCCGTCGGTAATGCAAAGCGCGATTGCCGCGCGAGACACAAACAGCTCGACGTCTGTGCCNNCGCGGAAATTGGCGTTAAACTCAGCTTCCGCCGCAACAGGATCATCGTCGAATTGCTCTTCGATCCACTCGCGGTCGACACCGCTGTTCATCTCAAGCGTGGAAGCCTTCGCAACTAAGCGCTTAGACGTCTCGACGCCATAATGCTTGGAATAAGCCTTCCAAAGCTCGCCGCGCTCGGCATAGGGGCTGCTAATCGCGATCAGGGGGCCGCCTGTCGTCAACAGCGAAGGCCGGATGGCGCGCAAGATCTCGACGTCCGGATTCGCAGAGCTTNNAGAGCCGATCGAAACGATGCTGCCCGCGTGCTAATGTCAACTCCAGACTTAAGGATCAGCGTATCCGCGGCGCGGCTGTCAACAAGACCACGCAATGCGGACGAGGCAGCGAAGACGCCGCAAATGAAATTGAATGCGCTGGTCGCCTGGTCGCGAGTCTGAGCCAGGACAGGAAGATGTCCCCTTTCCCCCGGTGCAAGGATGTCGCGAAAATCATGGCAGCCCGCAAGCCAAGCCGCCAGGACGGCCATAGCACGGCTCTTTCACCCGCGACGGCCAATTACCCCCCAAAACTCTCTNNTTTCTGGCGGTTTGTCAGCGCAAAGAACACGACAAGCTCGTCATCAGTCAGCGGCTCGCCAGCAATGGCGATAAGCAGCACGCGCCACTTTGACCACGTGTCGCCGCCGAGCTGCCGGCCAAAGTAATCCGGCCGGCTCAACGCCTCCCGCATTGTGACGATCGGCGCTGTCATTCCGCATCGACCTTTCGTGGACGGCGGCGGAAATGCGCCACGACGTCGGAGTCCGGGGTGATCTCACGCGCCTTGCGCTCGAGGCCAAGGCGCCCAAACAGGCGCCCGAGCCGATCGCACATTTGCCCGTAAAGATCGACGTTGAACTCAGCCTCGCCACGCGCCGACTGCGCCTCGAGCTTCTCACACTCGGCGCTCAGCATCGCGGCCCGGCGTATGAGCTGCTTTTGGCCTTCCGAAAGGCAATCGAGGCCACCGAGGTCCGCGGCAATATCTTCGTACAAATCGCGGAATCGTCTCGCGGTGACAGAGCGGCCATCCGCGAGCGGGAGAAGCTTGCTTCCGTTCGTGACGCGGCTCTTACCCTGCGACTTGCGCGGGGCTACTTGTGGGCTTTCCAGGGCTGATTCCATACCCTAGATGTTACCCGTGATCCATGCGCCAGCAAAGGGTGCACGCCAACTTATTCACAACAAAGGCATTTCACTTCCGGCGCTTTCCTGTAATTTCCTGACTGCATATCAGAAGAAGCGCTAGTGTTACGGTAGAAAAGCTCGGCTGTAGAAAGCTTCAGCCGGGCTATTATTGCTGCGGCGAAGCGGTTGGAGAAAAATCTGGGTAAGCTTGACTGTTTGCTTATGCTCACATTGAGCACTCTTTCTCGACTTCCAGCATCCTACCAGATGCTTCGATCTTGGGCTTTTCGATAAGCCTAAACTTATCCTTTGAGCTAATCTTCGGCGGTCGGAACGGCCAGGCCGTCTTCCAACGGCCGGTTGGCTGTTCCAACCGACAGGGGGTTATAGGGGGTGTTGGAACACAGGCCGGTTGGAAGTAGTTGGAAGGCGGTTGGAAGGCGGTTGGAAGCGCTGACGTGGGCTTACAGTGCCTGCATCATTTTTTCTGGGATGCCTAGCAGCGCTGGAGCTTAATGGCGTGCAGTTGGAAGATCTTTAGGGTAACTGAGATGCCCAATATTCAAGTAAATCTGCTCCAGCTGATATAGGGTGCGGCCCAGTTAATAGAGGACTTTCAAAAATTTGACGCCCTAACGTTGATGTTATCATTCCCTCATGGGATGTTGATGGGAATTCAGGGAGACGTCCTCCTAAGCGTCGCTGTATTTCTTCTCTAATGATTATTGCATCTGCTCTATATTTACTTTTAAATTCAAAAACATGTGCCGCTCTACGGTTTATTAATGATTACGAATATAATCTAAATTGTTTTTGTCTTTCTTCTTGATCTATAGAGGGCTGGCTGGAAGCTACCCATTGGTCGTCCCCAAGTCTGCGCTCTTCTTTGTCGAATGTATTTTCGAAATCTCTCAATGTTTGAACAAAAGAAATTGCTCGTTCACGAAGCTGCGCATTTGTTAATCCGGCTAGTGGCCCAGGCAAAGCGCCTTGTATTTTGTCATTCGTCTGTTCTGGATCTGAATTTGGCCAAAAGTGCCAAGCTGCCCCCGCGCAAACAATAAAGATTCCAAGGGCCATAACTAAAAACGGTCCAGACACTCTTTTTCTTGCTCCTTTTTCCGAGGCCCAATCTAAAATGACCGCCAAGACGGAACATAAGAGTATGGCTACGCCACCCCAGAATACGATTCCTGCGGTCTGTCGAGAAAATTCCCAATATGCTGGAGCCGCCATCATGATCGCGCCGATGGCAAAGGCCGCAATCCAGCCGCCGTTGATCGTTGCGTGACGATCGAAATTAGACATGTTCGCGATCCTGACTCCGCACCGATGATTCCGCAACGTGCATCGGACCAATGGCTAGGGGATAGCGCGCACCGCGCGGCGGTCCTCACTTATTGATTCCTTTCGGAGTCAGATGGGCGGCCGCAATCTTCATGGCCCAGAGCAAGTTTAGATCGTTGATGCGATGGGGGCCCGAACGTCTCAATGCGGATGGTTCCGGCCTTTAAGAGCCGCCGCATAGATGCATCGAAAGCCCCCTTTTTGAACCCATGATTGTCCGGCTCGTCGGCGAATATCGCGGGTGCGTAGGTCGGCCCTTTTGCCGTGCTGACGTTGCGCCCCTGACTGGAGAGGCGTTTCAAAAGGTCGAGGAAAACTTCGTCGGCTTTGGCATCGGCTGCCATTTTGTTGAGGCCGGTTGGGCCTTGAACTGGCATGAAGAGCCCGTTTTTCCATTCCAGTGTGATCTGTCCGCCGGCAGGTCCATAATTCGATTTTTTGCATTCGAGCGTGCGCAAGTTTTGATTTGGCTCAGTGCCGTCACTCGCCTTCGCGGTTTGGAAATAGAGGCGCGATCGCACAGCGTTATTCCAGCCTGTCGAGCCTGACATTCCGGTTCCAGTGCTCATGCCGGTCAAACTTGGATGCGCGAGCAGGAGAAATGCGCAATCGTGTATCCGCGCCAGTTTTTTCAAAAGGCCGATGAACTGCCTTGATTGCGGACGGCTGTTTTCGTCGCCCGAGAACATATCAGCAAGAACATCAAGGATCGTGAGACTAGGCTTCCAATCGGCCATGTAGGCGTCGAGCGCACGGTACATCAAGGTCGGCTCGATTTGCCCTTTCATTAGCGTCCCGAGGATACAATCCTCGCCGACGAGGTCGATCAGCCGCATATCTGAAAGGTCGGCCATCTGGACGTCATAAAACTTGCGAATATCTTCGATGCGCCGGTGCATTTCGGCTTCATCGTCCTCAGCGGACAGAATCAGCGTGCGGCCCGGCTCAGGTAAAAGCCCGATCCATTCGCGCGCTAGGGCCCGGGCGGCTGCGAGCTGTTGGGAGAGAAGGCTTTTTCCGACTGATCCGTCGCCCCCAAGCAAGCTGACAGTTTTGTGTGGGATTATGCCTGGCACGATCCATTCACGCGGCGGGATCGGGAGACCTTCCCAATCGGCGGGGTTGATGATTCGGCGAAAGGTTGGCACCGCCTCGCCGTGGCCGTTGCGTCGCTCCTGGATCTCGATCGGCTCGCCCAAGCGATCCAGCGACTCCAAATAGCTTTGGTCGAAAGGCGGCCCGTTCATCGCTCACCGCCAATCCGAATCCTCAGCGCGCCCCATGCCGAGAGCACGGCAATGGCTGCGTCGAAGCTATTCGCAACCGAATGAGGCCAGCCGTGCTTGATCGCATGAAGTTGGAATTTTTCTTGCGCGTCGCTTAGAGTCGGTCCGAAAAGTT
>PLUZ01000455.1 GCA_003162995.1 Methylocapsa sp.
ATCTTGGCTAACTTCGTCGAAGGAGGCGGCCACAGACTACCCATCACCGCGATGTTCCCGACTCGGTGATCATTACCCGCGAGCATCATGCCTTTGAAGGCCGGGCATTGGCGGCGATCAGCAGTATACGGCGGCGCGGCGTCCTTTTCGTTCTCGTGGCTCTGCCAGATGGCAGTCGC
Organism: Methylocapsa sp.; assembly: GCA_003162995.1. GTDB lineage: Bacteria > Pseudomonadota > Alphaproteobacteria > Rhizobiales > Beijerinckiaceae > Methylocapsa. The sequence continues at coordinate 180 of PLUZ01000455.1, forward strand.
TCGTTGATTCCAGCGAAGTGGACCGACTGGAACGCGGAGCCGACCACGCGAACGCCGCTGGACGATGCCGATGATAGCTCCCATGATCTCGCCAGGCTCAGCGATTTGCTCCATCTGCGCAAGATCATCGACGCTCTGTACAGCCGACATGTCGATTCGGCGCTGTGCAAGGAGAGCCGTCATGCAATTGAATCTGATCTTTCTCGACGAGCCCGATCTCCCGCTGAGCCAATCACTGGCAGTGGGCTTGACGACGGCATGGGACCAACTCGACGGAGCCTCTCGCCTCGTCGCACTCGAGATCCTCACACGTCTGATCGCCCGCATGCTCTCGGCCCAATCGACGAAGGAGGCGAACGATGAATGAACGCGCCAAAATCACAGCGAGCCATCTCGCGCGACAAGCCATCGTCTACCTGCGTCAGTCGAGCACCGCTCAGGTCGAGCACAATCGTGAATCAACCGACCGACAATATGCACTTGCCGCCAAGGCCCGTGAACTGGGCTGGCCTGACGATCGCATTACCGTCATCGACGAGGACCTCGGGCTTTCCGGCTCCGGCTTTGTAGCGCGCTCAGGATTCGCCCGCCTCACAGCAGAAGTCGCACTCTCCCACGTCGGCCTCGTCCTCGGGCTCGAGGTCTCACGCCTTGCGCGAAACAATGCTGATTGGCACCGCCTCATTGACCTCGGCGGCCTTACTGACACGCTCATCGGCGATGCCGACGGCATTTATCATCCAGCCCTTTTTAATGACCGGCTCCTGCTTGGGCTCAAGGGTACCATGAGCGAGGCCGAGCTGCATGTGCTGCGAGCACGCCTCAACGGCGGCATTCGCAACAAAGCGGCACGAGGCGAACTTCGCCGGGGATTACCGGTCGGCTTTGTCTGGGGCGACGCCGATGGCGAGATCCGCTTCCATCCAGACGAAGCCGTGGTCACCGCTATCCACAATGTCTTTGCGCGCTTTGCCGAGACAGGCTCAGCACGCCGTGTCTGGCTATGGTTTCGCTCGGAAGGGCTCACATTCCCTCTGCAGATGCATCAGGGCGCAGAGATCCGCTGGGTCGAGGCCAGCTACACCGCTATCCACCACGTTCTTACAAATCCCGTCTATGCCGGCGCTTATGCCTATGGCAAATCACGCCATGAGACGATGCTGGATGCATCAGGTGCACGCAGAAAGCGGGTGCGACTTCTGCCGCGCTCCGAATGGCAGGTCCTCATTCCAGACCATCATCCAGGCTTCATTGATTGGCAGACCTATGAGGCAAACCAGGATCGCATGGCCAAGAATACCCGCCCCGGACCACACAAGGTGGGTGGCGCCGTGAGGGAAGGCAATGCTTTATTGCAGAGTCTTGCCACTTGCGGGCATTGTGGACGCCGCCTGCACACGCATTATCGCGGGCGCAACTCAGCGCCAGGATATCATTGCCCAGGCAAGATCCTGGTCGAGGGCCGCGGCGTCTATTGCCTCAACATTGGAGGCATCCAGATCGACGAAGCCGTCGCGCGAGCTTTCATTGCGGCCCTTGAACCGGCAAAGCTCAGCGCTACTCTTGCCGCTGCTGAACGGCTTGAAACTGATCGCGAGACCTCGCTCAAGCAATGGCGTCTCGGTGTTGAGCGGGCAAGCTACGAAGCTAGCCGTGCGGAGCGACGTTATCGTGCCGTCGATCCAGATAACCGGCTGGTCGCCCGTGGCCTTGAGCGCGAATGGGAAGAGAGCTTGAGCGCACTCGAAGCCGCCAAAGCCGAACTTGCACGCCGCGAAAGCGCACGTCCATGCGTGCTCTCCAAGGACGAGCGCAATCGCCTGCTTGCACTTGGAGCCGATCTCACCACCGTCTGGCACGCGGAAACCACCACCCCACGCGACAGGAAGGAGTTACTGCGCGCGCTGATCGAGGAAGTCATCGTCAAAGTCGAGCGCGACAAGGCTGCGGCTCGCCTTACGCTGCGTTGGAAGGGCGGTGCGCTCGATGAGATCGATCTTGCACTACCACGTTCGCGGCCTGCAACGATACGCACCGATGAGGACACAATCGCGCTCGTTCGCCGGCTGGCAGAGTTCTATCCCGACACTGTGATCGCAGGCATCCTCAATCGCCAGGGGCGCACCACTGCATATGGTCACCGATTCGAAGCCAGCCGCGTCGGCAACCTGCGCCGCCATTGGAACATTCCGTGCTTTGAGTCGAGTGCCGAACAAGCCGAAGGCGAACTGCTGACCATCAAGAAGGCAGCGGCCGTGCTCGGCGTTGCACCATCGACCATCCATCGCCTCCTCAATGATGGCATCATTCCTGGCCAGCAGCTGACGCCAGGGGCGCCATGGCGCATCAGATTGACGGAAGACGTCATGGCTCGCTTCAATAGCGATGCGGGCGAGAGCTTTATGCCAATGCGAGAAGCGATGAAAATGCTCGGTGTCTCACGACAAACCGTGTTGCAGCGTGTTAAGCGCGGCGACCTCGAAGCCGTCCATGTCATGCGTGGCAAGCAAAAAGGGCTCCGTATCAAAGTAATAGACTTACAATCCAAACTTTTCAATCAAGGCTCATGAACCAGGGGGCAATATGAAACGGTGTCCAAGAACGATCGAATGTCGGCGTCCAAAATGTAGCTCACCTTCTTGCTGTTGATGCCGACTATTAAGGCGTCCAGCGCATCATGCTGGCCGCGTTTGGGCCGGAATCCATACGAGAACCCGAGGAAATCTTCCTCGTAGATCGCGTTCAGCACCATGATCGTCGCCCTCTGGACGATTTTGTCTTCCAGAGCGACGATCGCGAGCGGGCGTTGTCGTCCGTCCGGCTTCGGTATATATCGTCGCCGGGCCGGCTGCGCTCTGTAGGCTCCTCTGTGGACCCGATTGTGCAAATCCTCGATCTTGCGGTCGAGGTCTGTCTCGTAGTCCTCCCATATCACGCCGTCTACGCCGGGAGCCGCGTCTCGCTTGAGGGCGAAGAACGACAGCCGGAGCATTTCGATTGTGATGTGGTGGAAGAGCGCGGTGAACCGTTCCTTCTTCCTTTGCTTTGCTGCTTTCCGTACACGATCCAGCGCTTGTGACACGCTTGCCCGGTCCTGAGCCCGGCGCGTGCTTTGCTGGCTCGCGTTCCCTTTGGTCCCCGCCCTTGGCTCCACCGGCTCCGCCGCCGGTTGCCCGGCTTTGTTCGTCGGCTTCACAGCTACTATGGCGGAGTCTGACTTCTCGTTCCCGTGCATCATCGGCTACGGCTCCTCACCTTCCCGATGCGGGCCAGAGCGGGAGTCCCCGTTCTGGCCGGGCGCGAGATCTCCCGGTTCCCGTTCAAGGAGCGTCCACACATGCCAGGGTCTTCGACCACGCCGGGCCATTCAGGCGCTTGCATTAGCGCGCCTGTCTGTGTTGCCTTCCGCAATGAGAAAAGCGTCGGCGCCCGGAACATCCAATATTTCGCGGCTCAATGGCTGGCCTGCGCGCTCCCCTGCCGACGCTTCGCCAGCCCCCTCGCGAGGGACGACGCACGGCTTGGGGCCGGTGTGGGTCGCTATTCCTTCACCGTAATGGACTTGCACCATCTACTCCTTGCCGGTCTCCCGGCGCACTCACATGCGGTCGCCGTCGATGCGGCTGCACCAATATCCCGCTTGCGGCGGG
>PLUZ01000355.1 GCA_003162995.1 Methylocapsa sp.
GAGCCGCGAACATGAGTTTCAATAAAATCTCGCGTGCGCGAAATCTTCTCAACGACGCGCGGCGCTCCCTCGGGGGCGTACATCTAAACCCCGATCGGCATTACGCCGTTCTTTCGAAAATCTTTGGGGCGTATCGGGCGCTTGGCGAAGCGATTGCCCTTCTCGACGAAGCTCCGAAGCCGCATGACATAGCGAGACGGCCGAGGGCAGCANNTTATCACGCGCGCAGAGCCGCGCAATCATAGGAGAACCATATGACCACCAGACCGAAGACACACAAAGCACCGACGGCTAAGCCCGCGATGCACGAGACATTTGGGTCGTTGCTTTACGACGCATCGACGGCCAGCATTCCCAAACTTATTGCGCGCCTGCGCTTTTTGGAAGACTGCGCTTTTTGGAAGCTGATTGCCGGTATTGTGAGGCGATCGCTGCCCCGGAATGGCCGAAACGCGTTGCTCAGACTCACCACAGTGAAGAGCGCGCCGAGATTATGCAACGACTCGCCAGCGCTAAGCCGGACTGTTTTGAAGACGCCAAAGAACTTCTGGACTTCGCCATTTCGCTGGCGAAGTCCTCGAACGCCTTTGACCGTGGGAACCCATCAATAATCACTATACTCAAGAATGCCGCCACAGGTTTTTACAAAGAGCACCTAAGAATCAAGATGGAATATGCGCTGGGCATTTATGAAGGGCAGGCTGACGCATGATTGAGCTTCTCAGAATCCGCACGCTTGTCCGCTGGGNNCGGCGCCGGGCTAAGCGAGTCTTGGACGAGGCAGAAGCATGGGCTGATGCGCGGGATGAGGAGCGGCTAGCGCGGCCGGAGTGAGCACAAAGCCATCGTCGAGGCAGGGGATTGGGACGGGCCTAGCTATCAAGGATGTGCACGATTGCGCCGCTACTCATCCTTCTTGGCGTTCAAATCCTCGCGCTTAGGTAACCTTTCCTTATCGCTGTATAATGGCGGAGGGCGGAGACCGATGGCCAGAACGAGGATTGCGACAATTAGGGCGACAATCATTAGGATGGTTTCAATCGGCATCAAAAGATCTCCCTGATTTGCGTCGCAAAGTGTGGCCGCTCCATGCAGCGAGTTCCCATCCGTGCGGCAGGATCAGTCATCTCTTAGAATCTTAGTGCGCCAACTTGAATGATCAACCCTATGACTGAGACGAAAAACTAAGCTCAAGCCATGAAGGCGGGAACAGGCACCCCGGTATTATTCATCAACCGGCGTCGATTGCGGTGCCGGTGGGCGCCTCGTCGAATATCGCGCGCGCCGAGCGGCTCTCGCGGCCGAAGGCGTGAGGGAGCGCAACAAAAGCCCCTGGTCTGGCGATCTGGAACCAGACCAGGGGCAGGCGTTTTTGCTCGGAGGAAACCAAGCCTGGGGGAATAAGCAATATTCGAGCCGGGCTTGGCGCCGGAGTTGCTGGGATGACAATGGGGCGAGACGAGGCGGGAGAGTAACAATGGCTTACAAACAAGCTGGACCTCAGATCCAACAGGCGGTCGCAGAGCTACTTGATTATGTCCGAGATGCAGAGGAGGCCGCCTATAGGGAAAGCCGTCATCGTCGCGGGCGAGACGACTACCACTACGCCCCCGAGGCTGCCCCAAATCATATCTTTCACCGGATTGTTCTGCTTGGCCGGTGGCTAGACGGAACGGTCGATCGGGATGGAACCCCACGATGAACATCCGGGCCGCGATCGTGATCGGGGTGTTTGCGGCGGCCGTCGCATTGGCGGTTTGCCCCCGCGCCGATTCGCTCGGCTATGGCTTCACCGATCCTCCTTACAATTACTCGGACGAATATCGGGTTTGCGCCTGGCCGGACGACGGTTCGGGGCGCCGATACGTGGCGGGATAATCCAATTGATCGCGAGAGAAGCCGCTGCGCGACGCCGGGGGTGCCAACGCGGCCGGAGTGATGCTGGGGCTGGCCGATTGGCAGCTCCGGAAAATTGTGGCGCAATTGCCACATCTATGGCGAATTTCTGTCGCGTCACATTCGACGGCCCTGGCAATGGTAAACAGTAGGCGCGATGGGTTTGGCCTATACCAATACTTGTTTATCTCGCCGTAACAGTTTGGCGATTCCCGTCGCGCCGTCAGCTGCATCCGAGCTTAAGCCCAAAGCGCTTGACGGCGGAGCACCCCCCAATTTATCGAGCCCCGGTACTCCCAGCCGGGCTTCCGTTTCGGTGCGTTTCTTGCCAAATGAACTTGTCGCCGGCAATTTGCGGCGACCGCGACCAAGCAAGTTGCGTCGAACCACCCGGGAGAGGTGGGGGAATGCCTGAAACGGAATGGAACAGCACGACGGCTCCCGAGGAGGGCGCCATCGTCTATGTGCTCGCCGCGGACAATCGGGGGCAATACGCGATTCCATTCCCCGTCGTCTTTCGAGACGATAGCTGGTGGAACGCTCGCACGGGAGAAGAGCTCGATGCTTTTGTCGCGGGATGGCGCCCAGTCGGCAATGTCGACTGACGACGCGCGACGATGCATCTGGTTAGCGCGCCTCAGCCAGCTATCGCGGCCGGAGTGACACGGGCGACGCGGCGGGGCATTACCCGAGCGTTACCCATGAGCGGAAAGAGCTAGTTTCTAGAGGTGATTACGCTGAACAATATCACGGTGATGCTTTGCCGGGACCAGGACCATTGGCGGGGCACAGCCTTTAGCTTAGCATTGGGCGGACGTGATGCTCTGCTGCTCGAAACGAAAGCATGTGCGGAAAAACTTGCTCGCCTTTTTCGATGAGAACATGCACCAAATGCAAAAGCCGGTTGCATTTCGCTGCGTTCGCGGGTTAACTGACGCGGCCGGACATGATTTTTATCTGGTGGCGCGAAGCAGGCTCCCTAAGAGAAAGCCTTGCTCGTTGTCGTGCGTATCGTAATGCGTATTCGGCAAAGAACTTTTAGATACCCTGCGGAGTGCTCGGGTCCGCCGCATCTCCTGGGTCCGTAGGGTTGGCCGGTGTGCAGATGGTTGTAGGAGTGGCCTCCTCGAAACGCCATTTGCCGCCGGCCACCTTCCCTTGGCAGATTCATTCTCCATTCCCATTGCGCGCCTCGGGAGTCCTTGGCATGCGTTGCTACTGACTCGCCTCTTTCGTCGAGAAATAGCAGAGAGTGTAATATCAGGCAGGAAGTCTGGCGCGGACATAGCACGCTTGTATAACGTCAGTCAGCCAACCGTTTCCCGCATTGTGGCGGAGCATAGATCATGACCAATGGTTTGAACGATGGCACTCGTTCTCCTATCGTTGGCTTTCCTATGCCAGGGCCAATGAATCCGATCTTGGGATACTTATTTAGTGCGACTGTCGCTACAGCATTCTATATAATTTGGCTATTCGCGGTCATAGCATATGACACTGCTCCAGGACAGACTACAAGCCTACAGTTCAGGCTTGGCTTTGCGGTGTTTTTCTCTATCTTCGGAAACTTTGTGCCAGCGCTGGGCTTGATGATTGCGCCATGGCTATTGGTCGTCCGCGGATACAGGTGGGTGCAACTTCCAGGCTGGATTTACTTCTCAGCGGTTGGAGCGGTCAGCACGGTAGTTGTCGGTTGTGTCACTTCGTCACTCGCGCCAAAGCCACTTTTTATCGAAGATCAAACCTTTCTTGAAGGTGCAATCATAGCGGCTGAGCGTCAGGGTGTCTGCATGCTGCTCGCCGGACTGCTCTTCGGGCTGACTTATTGGATTCTGAGCGAGCGGCGTCGAACGATCGCTATTAGCGCCGGTGCAGGGCTGTGACGTAAGCAACCAGTTTCGTGCGAATGCGCCACAGGGGACAAGAGGAGCGATTCAGAAAGGAAGTTCCTTAGCGTGCAGTTTTGGACAAATCGTGCGGCGCCCCTCTCTTAGACCACAACCAGCTCGGCCGCGGAGGCAAAAGCCGCGCGCTCTTGAATGAAGGCGAAGCGCGCCTCGGGCTTGTTGCCCATCAAACGCTCGACCGAATCCGACGTGCCTTCCCGGTCTTCGGCAAGGACAACCACGCGAAGCAGGCTGCGCCGTTTGGGATCCATCGTCGTTTCCTTCAATTGGGCCGGCAGCATCTCTCCCAATCCTTTGAAACGATTGACTTCTATCTTGGCTTTCCCGGCGAGAACCGTGGCGGCCAATTCATCGCGATGCGCATCGTCGCGGGCGTAAACCTGCTTGGCGCCTTGGGTCAGCCGGTACAGCGGCGGAACCGCCAGATAAAGATGCCCCGTCTCGACGAGTTTCGGCATCTCGCGAAAGAAAAACGTGATGAGCAGCGAGGCGATATGGGCGCCGTCGACGTCGGCGTCGG
>PLUZ01000132.1 GCA_003162995.1 Methylocapsa sp.
AAAACCCCGAGGTATTTCATACGCTTTCACAAACGGACGTTTGGGCATGATTTTCGTAACCACACGGTTTCCGGGAGTTTTCCCTTGCATAAGCGTCTTTCAAAATTCCCGTCAAAGGCAATCATCATTCGGATAGCCTGTTAGCGTACGATTTTGAGCAAATCGTGCGGTGACCCCTACCAGCAGGGTTAAGAGTCTGACTCCAACAGATTGTTCTCTGAGCGTTCGGAGCGGACAATTTGCGGACGCCACGCTCGATTTCTTGCGCGACAAAGTCCCCTAGAACTGGCAAAGATGCCGTGATTTGGTGACCGATAACCGCGTCGTCAATCCAAAGGATTTTCGGGTTGTGACGTAAACAGGGTATAGCTGGCCGAATTTCTGTGGCAGGCGCATGCCATTGTCTCGCATTGGGCGGAAGATCTCGTCCTGAAAATGCTCGATGGCGTGGGTCAGCGCGGGAGTGATGGATTTCAGGATTTTGAGAACGAAGCGGGTTAGGGAAAAGCGGCTATCCCCGGCCTCCTCGAATCAGGAAGCCTCACTTGAACACGGACTGTCCATCCTGGTTTTTAACCGCTGTCTTTGCTGTCTCATTTCGCTGGCGGTGGCCGAAAGACAGAGGTCACCGGGCCCACGCAGTTTCGGGGAATCATCGCTCCTGAAGAACGTCAATTCGCGAGGGCGGGGTTGATCGTCTTGCAAGCCTCGACCAGGCCTTGCACGGATGCGACCGATTTTTCAAACATCTGCTTTTCGGCTGGATCGAGTGTAACCTCGACAATTTTCTCGACGCCATTGGCGCCGATCACCACCGGCACGCCGACATAAAGATCCCTGACTCCATATTCCCCGTTGAGCTGCGCCGCGCAAGGAAACACCCGGCGCTTGTCCTTGAGATAGGACTCGGCCATGGCGATCGCCGACGCTGCCGGCGCGTAGAAAGCAGACCCTGTCTTCAACAGGCTGACGATCTCGCCGCCGCCCTTGCGAGTCCGGTCAATGATCGCGTCGAGACTTGTTTGTGTTGTCCAGCCCAGCTTGACCAAATCGGTCAAAGGAATTCCAGCCACGGTGGAATAGCGCACGGAAGGCACCATGTCATCGCCATGGCCGCCGAGAACGAAAGCGGTGACGTCTTCGACCGAGACCTTGAATTCCTCGGAGAGGAAATAGCGGAACCGCGCCGAATCCAAAACGCCCGCCATGCCGACGATTTTGTTCGCCGGAAAATGCGAGGTTTTTTGCAAAGCCCAAACCATCGCATCGAGCGGATTGGTGATGCAGATGACAAACGCATTGGCCGCATATTGCTTGATGCCGGCGCCGACCGCTTCCATGACCTTGAGGTTGATGCCGAGCAGATCGTCGCGGCTCATCCCGGGCTTGCGTGGCACCCCGGCCGTGACGATGACAACATCGGCGCCAGCAATCGCTTCATAGCTATTCGCCCCAGCGAGCCCCGCATTGAAACCGTTGACCGGACCTGATTGCGCAAGATCCAAGGCCTTACCTTGCGGCGTCCCTTCCGCGATGTCGAAGAGAACGATATCGCCCAGCTCTTTCAGTGCCGCGAGATGCGCCAGGGTTCCGCCGATCTGACCGGCTCCGATCAATGCGATTTTGCTCCGCGCCATGAAGTATCCGTCCTTCCGTTTCACCAACCACTGAAAACTCTAGACTATGCGCGGCCGAAGGTGAAGCGATCATGATCAAGACCGTGAGCGGAACCATTGGAGAAGAATATTTCCACGCAAAACATGTCAAACTCCGGAAATTCGGGTGTGCCATTTCAGGTTTCCACGAGGCCGCTCGCATCGCCGGAGCCAAAGGATGCGACCGGACCATGTGGCAGGGCGAGATAATCCTCCGAGCGCATTTCGATGAGGCGCGACGCGGTTCGCTTGAACTCGAAAGCTACGAATCCTCCGGTACCCATGTAAAGCTCGGCGGGCTCCGCCTCGGCGGAGGCGATCAGCTTCACATGCCGATCGTAGAAAGTGTCGATCAGCGTAATGAACCGCTTGGCTTCGTCGCTCCGGGCCGGGTCAATGACCGGGATTGCATCGAGGACCACCGTATGGAACCGCCGCGCAAGTTCGAGAAAATCGGCGGCTCCGAGCGGAATCCGGCAAAGATCAGCAAAGGCAAAGCGCGCCACATTGGCGCAGGCCTCCGGCACATGCACCGCGTGGCCGAGCACATCGAGGGTCATCGGCGCGCCCCGCTCCTGTCCGGTCAGACGCCGGAATGCGCCGGTCAGCGCCGCTGCCGCGCGCGNNTCGGTTTTTGTTTCGAGGCACGCGATTTGCATCCTCTCTTCGATCATAGCAATGAACGGCAGGAAGAGCGCCCGATTGAGACCATCCTGGTAGAGGACGTCCGGACGCACATTGGAAGTCGCGACGATCACCACGCCCCGGGCAAACAAAGCCTCGAACAGGCGGCCAAGGATCATCGCATCGGCGATGTCGGTGACGCTGAACTCGTCGAAACATAAAAGCCAGGACTTTTGGGCGATGGCATCCGCCACCGCCGCGACCGGATCGTCGCCCTTGGCTGAACCCTTGCGCCGCTCCTGGCGCCAAGCATGGATGTAGGCGTGGACGTTGGCCATGAAACCATGAAAATGCACGCGGGATTTGCGCTCGACTTGGGTCCCATCGAAAAACAGATCCATCAGCATCGTCTTGCCACGCCCGGCGTCGCCCCAAATGTAGAGGCCGCGCACAGGCGGATCTCTGCGTCCAGAGCCCGCGAGCCAGCCGAAAACGCGAGGGTTTCGCGTGGAATCGCCGGTGAGCGCGAGGCGCAAGTCCTCCAGCCGGTGCAAGACATCTTCCTGACTGGCGTTTCGCTCAATGTGACCGGCGGTCACCTTGTCTGCATAATGATCGAGGAGCGAAAGCGACACCCTGGCCTCGAAGACAAGGCCTGGCGTGGAGCAGCCCGGCGCTGGAACATTGGCGAGCCGGCTTGGGGCCGCGCTCATTTGCCACATTTGTCTCAATTTTGCCGGAAAACGCAAGCGAGAGCTTCCGCGCGAGCCTCGCAAAAGGGTGGGGGCGTAGTCTGCCGCCTGCCCTTTTCCACAGGGCCGCGACGGACCAAAATTGATGCGACGGACCAATCATTTACCAAGAATTATCGGCGAACCATATTCGCCGGAATCCCGCCTTTTTGTTTTCGCATTGGCAAATTACCATCCCGGTTCAGCTTGATTTACGGCTGCGCGCTATCCTAAAGTTGGCGCTGCACCCATTTCGACAGGAGAAAACGAGATGTTCCAAAGGGGTGGCATGCACGCCGCAGCTGTTTGCGTCTTCCTTTTTGGTGCGTCCGTTCCAGCGTTCGCCGGTCCGCTCATCTCGCAAAGGCAGCCCGAGGTAGCGCCGGACCAGATTGTGCCCGTTGTCGTCTTTGGCAAGAACAGCCGGCGCAGCGTGGAGGAGTTCGCGGCCGAGCAGAAACTCAACGCGACCGAGCTTCGCACCCGTTTCGCGGGCTCCGGGCTCGTCGAATGCGGGGAGGCACATGGTGCCGGTCAGCTCACGCTTGCCAATGATACCATTACCACAGCGGCGCATGTGTTTTTCGACGAAAAAGGCGCACCGCGCGCCAAGACCTGCTTCTTTGCGTTAGAGAACCACGGCAAGCAGATGCGGGTGCCGATCGACCTCGGCTCGATCGTTGCCGGTAGCACCGATCCTTACGCGATCGCGGCGGTTCACGACTGGGCCGTTGCGCGTCTGACGCATCCGGTCGAAGACGTAACGCCCTTCAGCCTTGCCGATCCGGCTGGCCCCAACTCGCCGGTCGAATTTGTCTCGCGCGGCCACATCGACTGGGGCGACGGACGCAAACTGTCGATGGAAAAATGCCGCCTGCGCGATCAACTGTCCGTCGGCGCTGAAGGAACACGGGAATTTTCGTTCGATTGCGAAACGGGGGACGGCGCCTCCGGCGGCGCCGTCGTCATGACGCCGGATAAGCCGGCGATCGGCGCGATCCTGGTCGGTTGGCGCAGCAACAAACCCTTCCGCACGGCGCCGTTTTCCAAATTCCATTACAATTTCGCGGTGACCATCGAAGGGGATTTCAAGAAAGCCGTCGTTGCCACCGCCAGCAAGGTCGTCGTCGCCAAATAAGCTTGCCTCGAGGACCGCGCCAACTCCGCTCACAAAGCCTTCAAAGACCTGTTATCTCCCGCGGCGCCCCCTTTGGGGCCAGCTACCACCGCATCAAGGCGCTGCCCCAGGTCATCCCGGCGCCGATCGCCATCATCGCGATGAGATCGCCAGGCTTAAGGCGGCCCACCCTATTCGCCTCATCCAGCGAAATCGGCAGCGAGGCGCTCGACGTATTGCCATAGCGATCGAGGTTCATCCAGCATTTCTCGAGGGGAATACCAAGCCTCTCCAGAACCGATTCGACAATCCGCGCATTGGCTTGATGCGGGACAATATGGTCGATGTCGGAAACGGCAAGCCCATTCGCGTCGAGCGCTTCGAGAATCACTTGCGGCAACACGCGGACCGCGAACTTATAGATCTCGCGCCCGTTCATCGTGATCTTATCCAGCTTCCGGGCCAGCACGTCCGCGGATTGGGGATGCTGGCTGCCGCCGCCTGGGATCGACAATATGCCAGCGGCCGTCCCGTCGGAATGAAGATGCGTCGAGAGGAGACCGCGTCCGGGCTCCAGCGCCGGCCCAACAACCATCGCGCCCGCTGCATCGCCAAACAGAACACAAGTGTTACGGTCGCTCCAATCGACGAGGCGGCTTAAGAGCTCGGCGCCGATGACGAGGATGCGGCTTGCCTTGCCGGTCTTGATGAATTGGTCGGCGATGCTCAAAGCATAAAGAGAACCCGCGCAAGCCGCCGAAACATCGAAGGCAAAAGCCCGCGCGGCGCCAAGCTTGGCTTGAATGATGACCGCGCATGACGGCAGCGGCATGTCGGCCGAGACCGTGGCGACGATGATCATGTCGAGATCCTCGGCCTTTGTCCCGGCCATCGCCAGCGCGTGGCGCGCCGCGATAACGGCCATATCCGAAGTGACTTCGCCTTCCGCCGCGATCCGGCGCTGCTTGATGCCGGTGCGCCCGATGATCCAGGCATCGGTGGTGTCGACCAGCTCCGCAAGATCCTGGTTTGTCAAAACCCGTTTCGGAGCGTAGGCGCCAGTCCCGAGAACATGCGCGTTGATCAAAACCCGGGCCCCTTTTTGCCAAAGCAACGGAGACCTAGAGCGCGCCCAAGAAAAGCCGATCGGCTTTTCCGATTGGGGAACACGCTCCAACTCTATGATTTCGAGCGCTTCCACTTCGATCCCGCAATTCCATGCGAAAGGGAAACACTCGGGGAGCCTGCAGCATTGCTGGCATCTCTAATCGGATAAGCCTAAATGGCAGCTTATGCCAGCCGTTCGAAGCCGATCTCCGCGAAGAAGATGGGGGCAACCATCAACACTCGTTCACATTTTGAAATAAAGCGGTTCCGCCGCGTCAAAATCACGCGGGGAATGGTCGGCCCATCAATGGGGCATGACAACGGAATGCTGTTTCGCGACAACGGTCATGCAAAACAAACAGGCTTTAGAGCATGATCTGCAGAAAAGTTGCAGACTTTTTGGAAGAGATCCTGCGGCAAATCAAAGACCGTGAGATCTAGAGCGCTTGCCCACCAGATTGACTCATTATCTGATCGTAAAGGAATCGCTCCGGCTCAAAGAATGGGAGCATGTCCCGCGTTGCATCGGACCGCTGGCCGATCAGCCACGGCGTTTGGTGCTGCGCGCTTGCGCCTCGACAGGATTCAACTGATATGTTTGCTGCAAAAGGCCAATCGTCTCGCGTGCGCCTCTCAGAAACTGGTTATCGACACGCGGCCGGACCGCCGCAACGGTCCAGTTTGCGGCTCCTTCAATATTGTCGCGCGGTTGAATCACAATCGCATCGACCCGTTCGAATCCGGGGCATTTCTTCAAGGTTCGTAGACAGACTTCTTGAAGCTCCGCGGAAGACCGGACCTCGCGCCGTACAGTTTCAGCGGTCATGGCGCTCCTCATCCATCTTGAATATGACAGCCCCATTACGAAGGCGACCCAAAAAAATCCGGCCGCCTCCATGGGACCGGCGCATGAATTTGGACATTCAGGCATGTCGTTTATACCTGCCGGTAAACGCGACAATGGCGCTTCCGTTCCCTGACCCAGGGCCCGCTTCCCATTCCGCCACGAGCGGGCCAGCCACTGCCGCTTCGTCCCATGTACCAAAAGGACGCGCGGTGCTTGACCAAAAGCAGAGACAAAAGCTAGATTCAGGTTAAAAGTCCGGAGTGAAACGAATCACGGCAAAAAGGGGATCGGATGCGCATGTTTTTCGGGATCATCGTTGGAATCATCCTTACCATCGGCGCGGCTTACGTGTCCGATTCGATCCGCAATACGAGTGGCGCTGAAGGAAGCTTCGACCGTCCCTTCGTCAATTGGGACGTGGTCAATCACAATATCAAGACCCTATCGGCCACGCTCCAGGAGAAATGGGCGAGTTTGACCGGGCACGCCAAGGACAACTGATTTCGCTTGTCGGCTGACCAATTGCGCGTGGTGAATGAAAAACATGGTTCCAGCCGGCAGGCTGCGCGCTAGGGTTTATGTATTGATCAAACCGGAACATGAGCTTCGCTTTGCCGCGGGCGCTTGCTCACTCTATTTTTTCATTCGGATAGACGCCCCACAGGTTCGATTGCTCAATATAGCCGTCGAAGCCTTCCCCCGAGATACGGCACCAGGCGCCGTCACAGACGCGTACACTTGCGATCACATTGGATTGCAACTTCGCGACCGGTTCTGATTTGGTGCCCGCCTTGCTGTAGAGCATCGAATCTGTTCCCTTCTTCCATGGCGCGACCAGAGCCGTGCGCCGTCCTGAAAGAAGCGAATGAAGCACCCAGCCTTCCGACCCTTCCGAATCGCGGACCTTTCGCCAAATTTCAAATTCGGCGGTGATCTCGACCGGGAGTCCGGCCCTTTGAAATACCCAGATGGTCCGATGGTCCTTGGAGGGACCTTCCCGCAGGTTCACGCGATCGGACTTCAGGCTCACATAACGCGGAATGGGCAAGCCGCTCGCGGTGCCTGTTTGCTCTGCTTGCGCGGGTTCAAAGCCGGCCAAAACGCAGAAGAAGGCAGCCATGCCAAGACCGATACACTTCGACAACGTTCTGCTCATTGGCTCAGGTTCATTCCTGTTGCGGCGCCGCAAAGCGGTTGGCTCATAGCGTGGACCGTGACCGGCGCACCTCCGTTACACTCTCGAACGCCGCTTTTCCACGGGAACATTCGAAACCGATGCCAGGGATGCACCCGTTGACTGGCGGAACGGAGATCCGCCAGCGTTCTTGTCTTTGACCTGCCATCTGCTACAGAGGCCATGAGATAAGACGCAAACAAAATGCTTTCCCCTTGTGCCTCCCTAGCGTTAACGCCAGGTGAAGACGGCTAGGACATGAACCCAAAAAGTTGACCGGCTATTTCGATCAAAACATGCTCCAACTCTTTGACTATGAGCGATTCCTTCTCGATCCCGGGATTCCATTTGATCGGGAAACGCTCTCCGCAAGGCCTCGCGAGTGGCTTGGCAAGGTGCAATCGCGCCAAGGGAAATTCGGGTCACTTAGCACGATCCGGAAATTTAATTTAAATCGCATCCGGCGAGCCTAAAGGACAGGGAGAATGGGCCGGAAAAAGCCGCTCGTTATCGTGACCCGCAAATTGCCCGGCGTCGTTGAAACCCGCATGTGCGAGCTGTTCGATACGCGGCTCAACATCGACGACAAGCCAATGCCGCGCAGCGCTCTCGCCGAAGCCTTGCGCGCCGCCGAGGTGATCGTTCCAACCGTGACCGACAGGATCGATGCCGAGCTCATTGAACTCGCCGGGCCTCAGATGAAACTCATCGCCAATTTCGGCAATGGCGTCGACAATATCGACGTGACCGCCGCCTTAGCGCGAGGGATGACCGTCACCAATACGCCAGGCGTCCTCACCGAGGACACGGCCGACATGACGATGGCACTGATCCTCGCCGTGGCGCGGCGCATCGTCGAAGGGGCAAAAATTATTCCGGCTGGCGAATGGACCGGCTGGGCGCCAACTTGGATGCTTGGACGCCGAATCAGCGGCAAACGGCTCGGAATCGTGGGCATGGGCCGCATCGGCCAGGCTCTCGCGGAGCGCGCCAAGGCCTTCGGCTTACAGATTCACTATCATAACAGGCGCCCCGTCGCCGCCGCGATCGCGGAAGCACTCAACGCGACCTATTGGGAATCTCTCGATCAGATGCTCGCCCGCATGGATATTATTTCAGTCAATTGTCCGCACACGCCCGCGACCTATCATTTGCTATCGGCGCGGCGGTTAAAGTATCTCGGCCCGCACGCGATCATCGTCAATACGGCACGGGGTGAAATCATCGACGAGACCGCGCTCACCCGCATGCTCGAGACGGACGAGCTGGCCGGCGCGGGGCTCGACGTTTTCGAGCATGAGCCAGCGGTCTCACAGAAGCTCGTCAGACTGGCCAACGCAGGCAAGGTCACGCTTTTGCCGCATATGGGTTCGGCAACGGCGGAGAGCCGCATTGACATGGGCGAGAAGGTCATCATCAACATAAGGACCTTCATGGATGGCCACCGCCCGCCGGACAGGGTGCTGCCCGCGATGTTGTAACCCTACGCCGCCCTTGATCCCAAAAGGTGCAGCGTTTTGGAGATCACACTCATGCTGCGGCCGTAAGCACGATTCGGCGCTTAGAGCGGAAAGTGGAAAAGTGGAAACCGGTTTTCCACCCGCATCCCGTTCTAAACTTTTGGAATCGATCGCGCTCATGATTTTGGAGTAAATCGATCCAAAATCATCGTTAACTAGTGTTGCGAGTGGACATCCGGCGGCG
>PLUZ01000524.1 GCA_003162995.1 Methylocapsa sp.
GCGAGGCGGGGGGCGATCCATTTGCCGCGGGCAGCCGCCTCAGTGCGAAGATCAATCGCCGCGATTTCCGGCAATGGCCTTGCTTTGAAACGGGTGGCAAGCCGGATGTGATGATAACGGCCTTGCGNNGCCATGTCGCGGGCGTGGTAAGGGACGCCGTCCTCCTGCTTATAGGCGGCCTCGTGTTCTTCATCGACGATGATCGTGGCGAGATCCGTAAAGGGAAGAAAAAGCGCCGAACGCGCTCCGGCAACGACCTTGACTTCGCCAAGCGCCACGCCAGTCCACAGCCGTGCCCGCTTGCGCGCGCTGACGCCGGAATGCCATTCCCCGGGACGCGCGCCAAAACGCGCCGCGAAACGGTCGAGAAACTGCGCGGTGAGCGCGATCTCCGGCATGAGGATCAGGCTCTGGCGTCCGGCTTCGAGAGCTGCGGCGACGGCCTCGAAATAGACTTCCGTCTTGCCGGAGCCGGTGACGCCTTCCAGCAAGGTCACCGAGAACGCCTGGGCCTTGACATGCCCGCTCAGAATGGAAGCGGCCTCTTGCTGCGCGGCTTCAAGGGAGGGTCGCGCGTAAGAAGGATCGCAGCGGAGCGCCGCAGGATCCGGCGGCAGCGCGATTGTCTCAAGCGCGCCCTCGTCGATCAGCGTGTCGATGACGCCGCTGGAACAGGCGGCGGTCTCGGCGAGCGCGGCCTTGGAGAAGGCAAGGCCGCCTTCCGCTGCTGCGAGGACACGGGCGCGGGCTTTGGTCATGCGTTGCGGCGGCGGTCCCGCGAGGCGCACTCCGACACGCGCCGGTTCCGGTCCGGCGTTCAATGGCGTGCCAATCGCCATCCGCAACACCATGCCGCGCGGGCTCAAGGTCCAGCGCGCCACCCAGTCGATGAATTTCCGGCAATTGCCGGAGAGCGGCGGGATTGCGAGACGGGAGGCGATGGATTTCAGATTTGCGCGTCCGGTAGCCCCGGACCGCACCTCCCAGACGACGCCATGTGTCATTTTTGTGCCGAGAGGCACGTCGACAAAATCGCCCGGCGCGACGGACATGCCGCTTGGCACGGCATAGGAATAGGAAGGATCGATCGCGACCGGCAAGAGGACATCCGCGATCGCCGCGCCTTCATCCACAAGGTTGGCCTTCGCGCCTTCTGTCATTCGCAAGATCGATCATTCCGGCGGCCGTTTTCGCCGTTTTCGCGCGAGCATGTTGAGGCCTTCGACCGCGCCGGAAAAAGCCATGGCGGTATAGATGTAGCCTTTTGGTAAATGAAAACCAAACCCATCCGCGATCAGGGCGGTGCCGATCAACAAGAGAAAGCCGAGCGCCAGCATCACGATGGTTGGATTGCGCCGGATAAAATTGGCGAGCGGACCGGCCGCAATCAGCATGACGGCGACCGCCGCGATCACCGCGATGATCATGATCGCAACATGGTCGGTCATGCCGACCGCCGTGATGATGCTGTCGATCGAGAAGACGAGATCGAGGAGCACAATCTGGCCGACAATGGACGCGAAAGCTTTGGCCGTCCGGGGAATTTCGTCTGTGTCTTCGTCTGGTTCGACATTGTGATGGATTTCGGTCGTCGCCTTGAAGACTAGGAACAGCCCGCCGGCGATCAGGACCAGGTCGCGCCAGGAGAAATCCTCGCCCAAAATCGTGAACAAAGGCGTGGTGAGATGGACGACATAGGCCGCGCTGGCAACCAGCAGCACCCGGAAAAGCAGCGATAGGCCGATCCCGATGCGGCGTGCCTTCGCCGCTTGCGCTCCCGGCAATCTCGAAGAGAGAATGGCGACGAAGACGAGATTGTCGATGCCGAGCACGATCTCCATCGCGATTAGCGCGACAAGGGCGAGCCAGGCCGAGGGATCGGCGGCGAGCGCGAGCAGATTGTCCATCAGGGTTTTTACTTGGGCGGATTTATCTTTGCGAGATTTTTTCGGCGAGATATTTTTCAAGGTAACTTTTGCTACGGGAATTGTTCCACGTCAAAGCATCATTGGATGCGCATCCCGGCCGAATGGATGCCCTTGATCGTTAGAATGGAATGGACTCCCGCAATGTCACGAATTTTATCCGGAAACATCATAGTGCCACATAAAACGACAAAGACCACGATCGCTTCAATAAAACGATCATGGTCTAAGTACGCTTGGATTCACGTCAAATTGGATCGTGCTTCGTAAGTTTTTGTGTACCTGTGATCAGGTGCTAAATTTATGCGTCAGATACCGAAGGCTATTTGAATGACGTTGCGAAGGCACGCCCGCGCGCCGCCGGAAGTCTTCGGCGAAAACTGATGAAAGCGATCTTGGCTTTCGCGGATCAGGATCTAGTTGCAAACGCGGATGCGGCGATAGCCGACAATATTGCCATAGCCGTCGACGACCGGCTGGCGGGTGAAGTAGCATCCAGAATAGCCGTAGTAGTAAGGCGTGCTGGCGGCGGCGGCGCCCAGCGCCAAGCCGGTGGCAACCCCGCCGAGGCCCCAGCCCCAACCTCCGTGATGATAGCCCCAAGCTGCCGCCGGGGTGGATGTTGTGGCAACGCCCATGCCGAGCGTAGTTGCAACGAGGCCTACTGCGATGGTTTTGCGAAAATTGATCATAATATTTCTCCTCTCCTTTGCCGCCCGGGTGTGACCGGCATTGAGGGGAGATTAGAGGCAAGCGCGGCGCAACGCTGTGCGCGCGCGCACCTTCGTCACATTAGACCCATGGGACCGATCTTTAGCGTCTCGGCGAGCTTTTTCTGTTCGTCGCTGAACGATGCATAAAGCGGGTCGAGCGAGCCCTTGATCGCTTGCAGATTGGCGAGATGCGTGGCAGCCATTTTCTCATCGTGTTCAATCCTTTCGGGAAGGCTCAGGATGGTGCCGTGTTGCATCTTGGTGTGCATC
>PLUZ01000452.1 GCA_003162995.1 Methylocapsa sp.
ATGTCGAGGATGTGGCGAAGCGCAACGTCGAGTTCTTCGCCGGGGTTGCGAGGCATGGTTCGGCTCCTCCAGGCAACATGCCGATCGGGTCGAACAAGAACCGCCCCGGAGTCATCGGTACCGGACAAATTAGTCCACGCGCGTTGAGGATCTTCGTAGTCCGCATCTGNNCCAAGCTCGCCTCGCCTCCGGCTTCACCAGCAGCGTCATGCTGTCGTCGGCGATCACGTCATGAATAGAAAGCATCACCCCATCGCGCCTTATCCAGAAATGCGGAAGCCGTGCTCCCGGCCATGTTGTCGGCTGATAGTCGATAATGGGATCGATCGGCTGCGGTACACGACCAGCTTCGGCGAAGACGGCGCCATCCTGATAGATGAAACCGAGATCGAGGCCGAGAAAATGATAGTGCCTTGCTTGTCCAGGAATCCTTCGAATGAACTCCAATCGTGCGTGCTTGCCGCGCTTGTCATCCGCGTCAAGCAAAGCGGTCTTCTTGAGCGCCTTGCTCACGAGACGGTCGATCAGGGCAGCCTGCCAAGCGAATGGCAGCACGCGGAAGGTGATTGACCGTTGAAGCGCTTGCAACCGCCGGAGGTCGTTTAGATGTAGCCCACAGACCTCCAGGAGATCGCTCATCTCATCGAAGTTCTGCGCGCTATGTCGAATGTTGGTTTGGGCTATGGGTCGCCGTTCTCGCTCGTAGCTGTCGAGAAGCTTCGGACCGGACAAGCCGCGGATTGCGTGAGACAGTTTCCATGCCATATTATGGGCGTCCTGAACGCCTGTGTTGAGCCCAAGGCCGCCCGTGGGCGGCAGGCTATGAGCCGCATCACCGGCTAGGAACATCCGCCCGCGGCGATAGGCCGAGGCGAGCTTGGCCGACACTGCCCAGGATCGTATGAGCTTGATTCTTAAATCAGCCGGTTGGCGGCCGACTGCGGCCGCAACCAGCGCTTGGCACCTCTTTTCGGTGAAGTCCTCGGGCGCTTGCTGCGGAGGGAAATAGGGGGTGAACAGGACCCATTCGTGCGGTATCCAATGTGCGATAAGCACGCCGAACGCCGCCGGGTTAATAATCCAGTACAGAATGCCT
This sequence comes from Methylocapsa sp., assembly GCA_003162995.1. Classification (GTDB taxonomy): domain Bacteria; phylum Pseudomonadota; class Alphaproteobacteria; order Rhizobiales; family Beijerinckiaceae; genus Methylocapsa. The sequence continues at coordinate 1,097 of PLUZ01000452.1, forward strand.
TTCCGGTGCGCGACCAGATCGGTCAGGTCTGCGGTGAAGTAAACGCCGATCATGTCCTGGAGCAATCGCCCCTCCCACTTCACGTCCATTGCTCTCCGGAGCGGGCTGGAGGACCCATCGCAGGCAACGAGGTAGTCGCCCGACACACGTTCGGCTTCGGGCCCTTTCAGCAAGGCATGGACTGCTCCTCCGTCCTGGTCGACGGAGACGCATTCGTGCCCTGGAAGAAAACGGATCAGTTCGTACTCCCGCACCTTCTGCCAAAGCAGCGGCTCAAGGCGGTTCTGCGGGAACTGCACCGCATGAACGGGGCTAAGAGCCAGCAGCGAGGTAATATCCTCCGGCAAGGCAGAGGAGCGGCCGAGTTCGCGACCCGCCAACGACGTCACCCAGCTGATGTAAGCCCGTTCGAAGGAGTTTTGGCTCTGGCGCATGATCAGGTCAGCGACGCCGATTTCGCGAAAGACTTCCATCGTGCGCGTGTTTAGTATGCAGGCGGCAGGATGTGCCTGAGGCTGGGCGTTCTTTTCGACTAAGGTCGATGGGATGCCAGCTCGAGCANNGCGCCAAGGTTAGACCCGTGGGTCCTGCGCCGACGACGACGACCCGTGAAGTGGACTTGTCCATGACGATCTCGCGCGGTGGTCGTTGCAGCGGTGCCGAGACTGTACCGGGAAAGTTGCATCAGCCCGCAGCGAAGTGATCGATCAGCGGCAGGCACGCGTCGGGAGGTCAGATGGACCGAATTCTCGTCCTCTACTACTCACAATCCGGCGAAGTGGCCGATATTGCAAGGCTGTTTACGACTGAACTCTCTCGGACCGGGGTCGAGGTGACGATCGAGCGGCTGGATCCAGAAACCGCCTACCCCTACCCTTGGCGATCGATCCGCCGATTCTTCGATGCCATGCCCGAGAGCGTGTTGGGCCTGCCTCCGCCAATCCGGCTCCCAGGGTACGATCCGACGAGCCGCTTTAGGCTGGTGATTTTGGTCTATCCCGTCTGGTTCTTGTCTCCCGCGTTACCGGTGCAGGCCTTCTTTCGCCTACCGCACGCCGAAGTTTTGCGTGGCACCGAAACCGTGACGATCACCGTCAGTCGCGCCATGTGGCAAAGGGCTTCTGAGCGAATTAAGGACCTTCTCGCCACCGCTGGAGCGGTCCATTGCGACAATGTTGTGGTTACTCACCATGGATCGCCGTTGCTCACACTCGTCAGTACGCCCCGTGCCCTGTTGTTCGGTCGGAAGGACTCCCTCCTTGGCGTTTTCCCCAAGGCCNNCGCAGACTGGCTGCGGTCATGGGGCAGCGGCTCCAGAGCGACCGACCTTTCGGCGGGTCGCTGCTAAGTGGCGAACCAGCGCTTTCGATCACGCGTTGGTTGGTCGTTCCGGAGTTGTTGGCGTCGTACTGTTTCTATGGCTCGGCGGTCGCAATTCGCGCTCTAGGGAGTATCCATCCAGCTTTACGGGTATTGGGGGTTTATGCGTTCGCCGTTTTTCTGCTCATGCTTATTCTGATCGGGCTCCCATTGGCGATCGCAGGTACGGCGCTCGCTTCGCTAGGCATGCGACGACACCTGGACGCTTACGTCAAAAAACTGTCAAAGCCGACCGGAAGTAGTCATCAGAAAGCTGTCGGATCGGATTATTTATAGAATCGAATCAAATTTTTCACATATTAAGCTTATGGCGGCTGGAGCCGAAGCGAGCTCTCGACAAAGTGGATAAGAAATATGGCTCGCGGCGCTTATATCAGTGGATGGGGCGCGTACCTCCCCAACGCTCCAATTGAAAATCAGCAGATCGAAGATGTTCTGGGACACATGAAATCCCAGTCAGCTGCGGTAAAGCGCCGTGTTCTGATAAATAACGGTATCACGCGCCGCTACTATGCGATTGACCCTGCGACCGGCGCGGCTACCCACACGAATGCCCGTCTTACCGCCGAGGCCATCAAGAATCTCTGTCAAACCTCAGGATTTTTAGCCGCGGACATTCAATGCCTGTCGTGCGGCACTTCCAGTGCCGATCAGATCATCCCTAACCATGCCAGCATGGTGCATGCTGAGATCGGCTCTCCGCCCTGTGAAATTGCCTCTCTTAGCGGTGTCTGCTGCTCGGGGGTCAGTGCTCTGAAATACGGCTATCTCAACGTTCTTGCTGGAGCCTGCGATAATGCCGTCGTTACCGGCTCCGAGTTGGCTTCGCCTAGCCTGCGGTCATCCCATTTCGAACCCCAGATCAGATTGAACACCAAGGTNNGCGGGCTACCCTTCGGCAACGAGTTCCTGCGCTGGATGCTCTCCGATGGCGCTGGCGCCCTGTTAATCACCCCAACGCCGAGGCCGGACGCCCTGTCCCTTCGTATCGACTGGGTTGACATCGCGTCCTACGCCAGCGAGTCCGACGTCTGCATGTATTTCGGTTTGCAGAAGCATGCAGACGGGAGGACCTCAAGTTTCAGAACTGTCGACAATGAAGGCGATCTTTTTCGAGGAGGCTATTTGAGCCTTACACAGGACATAAGAGTGCTCAATGAACGTCTGCCGCAGCTCATGCGCGCGGCCTTCGGCCGTTTGCTCGAACGACACAAGCTCGCCGCAGCCGACATCGATTGGATTCTCCCCCACTATTCATCGCAATGGTTCCGCCAACCCCTCCAAAATGGGCTGGCGGAACTCGGCTTTGTAGTTCCTTTCGAAAAGTGGTTCACTAATCTTAGCAGTAAGGGAAACACCGGCTCCGCGGCGATGTACATCATGATCGACGAGCTGATGTCGACCGGCAAAGCCTACCGAGGACAACGCATCCTGTGCATCATTCCAGAAAGCGCACGGATGATGTTTGGTTTC